>JAXDMN010000163.1:0-2624 GCA_034666045.1 Phycisphaerales bacterium
AGGACCGGCTCCGAGCAGCAGCGGGAGCGTGGCCAGCACGAGGCGTGGGATCAGCTTGCGCATAAGCGGCGTCAGTCGCGGAACTGGCTGTGCGTGATCGCGTCGAGGTCGAGTGGGCTGGACCGCCCCTCCCGAAAGTAGACGTCCGCCAGCCCCGCGCTCATGGCGGCGTTGTCGGTGCAGAACTGCATGGGCGGGAGGCGCACCGGGACGGGCAACTTCGCCAGCGCGGCGCGCAGGCCGCGGTTGGCGCTGACGCCGCCGCCGATGATGACGCTTTTCGCCTGCGTGCGGCGGACGGCGCGGTCGAGTTTTTTCGTGATCACGTCGACGCACGCCGCCTGGAAGCCGGCGGCGATGTCGCGGACGTTTTTGTCGTTCAAATCGATGCCCTTCGCATCCCGCCCCGGCACGCCGCGGACGTGATAGAGGACGGCCGTCTTCAAGCCGCTGAAGGAAAAATCGAGCGACTCGCGGCCGAGCATCGTGCGCGGGAATCGCACCGCCTGCGGATCGCTGGTCGCCGCCAGCTCATCGATGATCGGCCCGCCGGGATACCCGAGCCCGAGAATCGCCGCGACCTTGTCATACGCTTCGCCGACCGCGTCATCAATCGTGCTGCCAAGGCGGGTGATGTGCGTCCAGTCGTCCACGCGGTAAAGCGACGTGTGCCCGCCGGAGATGACCAGGCCGACCGCCGGAAATAAATAGCTCCCGTCCCTGTTTTCGTCGGGAAATAAATAGCTCCCGTCCCTGTTTTCTGGGTCGTCCCTGTTTTCTAGGTCCAAGGCGACGCTGTAGAGGTGCGCCTGCACGTGATCGACGGCGATCAGCGGCTTGTTGAGCGACCAGGCGAGCGTTTTCGCGGCGGTGACGCCGATGAGGAGCGAACCGATGAGACCGGGACGATGCGCGACGGCGATCGCGTCGATGTCGTCGAAGGTTTTGCCGGCGATCTCCAGTGATTCGCGAAGAACGGGGAGGATGTTCTCGATGTGCGCCCGGCTGGCGATCTCGGGAACGACGCCGCGGTATTTTGCGTGGATCTCGACCTGGGAGGCGATGACGTTGCTGCGGACGTCATGGCCGTCGATGACGACGGCGGCGCTGGTTTCGTCGCAGGTGGATTCGATGCCGAGGATGATCATGAGAAAATCCGAAATCCGAAGCACGAAATCCGAAACAAATCCGAATGACGAAAGAAGAAAACGTTTCTGTCATTTCACCATTTGAATTTTGAATTTGTTTCGTATTGTCCGGCTGCGCCGGCTCAACGGACCATACTTCGGATTTCGGATTTCGTCCTCTTACGGCGCGGTTGTCGGCGACGTGGTTTCGCTCGTCGTCGCGCGACTCGTCGTCGCCGGTTGCGTTGTCGGCAGCGACGGCATCACCGTCTTCGCATCTGCCGCGGCGACGGATTCGCGATCGCCGTTCAGCACCACCAGCGCGATGATCGTATCGATCGCGCGCTGAAGCTGCGCGTCGACCACGCTCGCGGATTGCGTGGTCGCCGGCTGCGTGGCCGAGCGGGTGGTCGCCTTGATGACCGGCCTCTTGAACAGCTCCTGCTCGTAGCGCTGCATCATGGCGGCGCGTTCCTGCTCCGGGGTCATCGGGACGGTGATCTGCGGCTGAACGCCCCAGTCGGTCGCGTCCTTCTTCTTGTGCACGAGCCGCCCGCTCGGCAGGTAGTAATACGCGACGGTCAGCTTCAATTCGCCGCCCTTGTTGTCGAGCGGGATGAGCTCCTGCACCGAACCCTTGCCGTAGCTGCGCTGACCGATCACCAGGGCGCGCTTGTTGTCCATCAGCGACCCCGCGACGATCTCCGATGCGCTGGCCGAGTGCTCGTTGATCAACACGATGATCGGGAAGTACGGCAGCGTCCCGGCCGACTTGGCTTCGACCTTCTGCTCCGGGCGGGTGCGCCCTTTCGTGATGAGGATGGTCCCCTTGTCGAGGAAGAGATCGCACACCTCGATCGCCTGGTCGAGCCGACCGCCCGGGTTGAAGCGCAGGTCGAGGATCAGCCCCTGCATACCTTGCGGCAGCAGCTTCTCGATCGTTCCCTTGAGGTTGTCGAAGGTCTCGCTGGTGAACTGCGTGATGCGCATGTACGCGATCTTCGGATCGTCGGCGGCCCAGTAGTCCCACTCGTTGTCGCGCTTGCGCTGGAAGCCCTTGATGGTCGGGACGATGATCTCCTCGCGCGTCATCGTCAGCTCGACCTCTTCGCCGGTCATGTGCCGGACGGTGAGGCGGACGTCGGTGCCGAGCTTGCCGGCGATTTTTTTCACGACGTCCGGGAGGCGCTGCCCTTCGACGGATTCGCCGTTCACCTTGGTGATGACGTCGCCCGCCTGCACGCCCGCGCGGAACGCCGGGCTGCCGTCGATCGGCGTGACGACTTCGATCGGCCCGCCTTCCGGGCGCTGGTCGAGCTGGATGCCGACGCCCTTAAAACTGTTCTCGAGCATCCGATCGAAATCTTCTTGCTTGGCCGGCGGTACGTAGACGCTGAACGGATCGAGCTCCTGGAGCATGCCGTTGATCGCCCCTTCGCGCAGGTCCTGTTCCTCGACCGGCTCGACGTAGTTATTCGCGACCTGGCGATGGATGTC
>JAXDMN010000164.1:0-5221 GCA_034666045.1 Phycisphaerales bacterium
GTCGGATTATAGCGGCTATTGCGGCGATTGGCTCACTGCCCCGACCGGGCCGAGATCGATCAACTGCGGTGACGAGCCGTCGGCCGCGCGGATGATACGATAGACGTGCCGTTGCGGCTGTCGCTCCGCGTAATACTCGAGCAGCGTGCGATTCGCCTCGCCGGGAAGGTCGTGCGCGCGGATGACATCGGCGTCGTCGATGTTGCTGGTACTGGTGTTGTAGACCGGCTCGCGCTGCGCGTTGTCGCCGTTGGCGTAGCGGAAAAGGACAATGGCGGGGCGGTGCGGCAGATCGGCGAGCAGCTTGTTGATCTCGCCGAGATCGCCGGCGCCGACGTCATCGCGCAGCCTGGGGTGGAACTCGGGCAGGGCATCCAGTGAGATGATGGCGAGCGTGAACGTAACCAGCACGACCAGCGGATTCCTCATGCGCGGCCAAAGCGCCGGAAGCTCATGCGCCGCGATGACGATGAGAAAGATCATGGCCGGGGCGAGGACGAGGAGGTAGTGCGCGAAGTAGAACAGGTAGAACGCATACGCCAGCAGGAAAAGCGGCAGCGGAGCGGCGAGAATCCACGCGGGGCTGGTTTGTTTTCGCGCGAAGAGCGCGGCAGCGACGCCGAGCGGCAGCAGAATGACCAGGAGATTGTTCGGCAGCGTCGTCGAAACAGTGATCGGCAGGCGATTGCGCATCAGTTCGGGCACGACGTTCCCCGGGCGATGCTTTTCGATGGCGGGAATGGTGTCTCGATAGAGCGCGCGCTTTTGCGGGACGGTCGTGACGAGCATCGACATCGGGCGGGGCGTGTGGAAGCCGAGCGTCACGCCGGGGAAGTCGCGGTCGGCGTAGAAAGCGTGCGGTGTCGTCAGCCAGGAGCCGGTGATGCCGCGGTTGGCGATGAGTTGGAGCGAGACGAAGGGCAGAGCGCCCGCTGCAATCGCGGCGATCGTGCGCAGCTCTGGCTTGCGCAAGTCGAGCACAATCCCGATGATGACCGGCGCCAGGAACACGATCGCATCCAGCGGCCGAACGATCAGTATCCAGCCGGCGATGACGCCGATGATCAACGCGCGCTGCCAACGTCGATCCCGTCGCCAGGCAAGCCATGCCCAGATGAGGCACAGGGCGAGCAGCAGCATCGGGGTTTGCGAGTAGAGTCGCAGGCTCAGTTCGCGGAACGTCTGCAACGACACGAGCATCAACGCCGCGAGCAATCCGGCGTCGCCGTCGATCAGCTCAGTCACGACGTGATACAGCACACCGACGCATGCCGCCGAGAGAATCAGCGGCGTGGCCCACCACGGCAGGCCAAGCCACACGCCGGGCACCAACATCAGCGCGGTCCCCGGGAAATACATCGACGCGTAAACCGGTCGCACGAGCACGTACGGCGAATCGAACGACTCGGCGGCGGGATGCGCCGCCGTCCACAGCCTGCCCACTGCCAGCATGCGCGCCTGGATCGCGTAACTGTGCTCGTCGTGGATCTTCAGGAAGAAATCGCGCTGCTGCCGGACAGCGGTGCAATACAAGTAGACCCCCGCGGCGATCGAGAGCATGACCGCGATCACGAGCCGTGTCCGAGGCGACGGCTGAGCGATTCGCTCGAGCAGCCGCGCGATCCGCCGATTCACCGGCGGCAGCAGCGCGACGAGTAAAATCGCCGCCCATGTGATCGGACCGGGCAAATAACCCCAATCGCCACGCCCAAGTACGAGCCAGAACTGGACGCCCACGATCAGCAGCAAGAGGGCGACGATCGTGCGCATCATTCGGCTCATCGCGCCGACCCCGTGAGATCGGCGACGCGTCCGAGGTACTGCGGTTGATAACCTGCATCGCTTACGCGGCCGCGATCGACGAGATACACCTGCCGATCCGGTTGTCGCTGCGCGTAGTAGCTGAAAAGGCGCTGGTTCTGCTCGGGCGAGCGGTCGTGAGCGCGGATAATCGGCGCCTCATCCGGCCACGCCACGTCAACGTTGTACACCGGCTCGTCGTGCGGATTGCCCGACGGATCGAATCGATAGAGCACCAGCGCCGGTTGCCGCACCATGCGAGGCAGGTCGTGATCGAAGGCCATCACCGGCATGTCGAGCACGTCGTCCTTGATCAAGCGATTGAACTGCGGCATCGCGCGTAGAGAAAACACGATGATGACGACGACCCCGACCGTTGTCACCCAGTCGCGCATCCGCGGGAACGCGCCGCGAACCGCCTCCTGGCCCAGCAGAACCGTAAAAATGATTGCCGGCGTCATCAGCACGATGTAATGCGCCAGCAGAAATGCGAACATCGCGTAGAGCGCCAGCGAGAGCGGCAGCACGCCGAGCAGTACCCACCTCCGTCGTGTCATCGCCAGCATGGCGGCGGGAATGAGTACGAGCAGCCACGGGCTGGGCAGCGCAATGGCGGCGATGCGCGGGAAGCGCTCGCGGATCCAGCTTTTCCAGATCGTATCCACGCGATGCTGCTGCGCGGCCGGGTGGATGAACTGCTCGTGATACGCGATGAGCTGCGGCAACGTACTGGCCGGAGTCGCGGCGGGATCGAACCGGTGAAACCCGAATACGCTCTGCGGCGTGTAGAGGTCGCAGTACATCTGGTAGGGCGTGCGAAACAAATTTCTCGTCACTCCAATATTGAAAACCGCCTGCACCGCCAGGAATGGCGCTGCGGCGACAAGGATGGTCGCGATCGCCTTGGCCGCTTTGCCCTTGCGCCAGTCGCGCATCGTCCACAGCATCGCGATGGCGACCGGGATCGACCAGCAGAGGGCGTCCGCCGGACGCGTTATCGCCGCCCATCCGCCCAGCGCCCCAATGAGCGCGGCCCACGCCAGCCGCGGCGTGGCGCGCCAGTGCAGCCATGCCCACACCAGCGTCAGGCCCAACGTCACCATGACGGCGTGCGACATGACCAGCAGCGCGAGGAAACGGAATTCCGTCATGGAGAGCAGCAGCAGGACTGCGAGCAACCCGCCAATCCCGTCCAGCAGTTCCGTCGTCACGCAGTAGAGCATCGCCGCGCCAAGGCCCGCCACCAGCGCCGGCATCAACCAATACGGCAGGTGCAGCCACATCGCCGGTACGTACACCAGCGCCGTGCCCGGGAAGTAGCACGGGGCATATACCGGCCTGCTCAGGACGTAGAACGTCTCGAAGGAATCGGCGGCTGGATGTTGCGGCATCCACAGTCGCCCACGCGACAGCATCTGCACCTGCAACCCGTGCATCTGCTCGTCGTGAACGCGCGGGAACAGATTGCGATCCTGGTAAAACCCGGTCCAGATCAGGAATATGGTCGCGGCTGCGAAGACGGCGAGCGCGGTTATCATCCGCGCGCGGGGCGATGGATGTCGCAGGCGTTCCAGCCAGTTCGCCACGCGGCGGTAGACTGGCGGCAGCGACGCCACCGCGATGAGTGGAATCATCACGTGCAGCGGCGGCGACGATCCATATTGCCCGCGACCGATGACCAGCCAGATCTCAACGCCCACCACAAGCAGCAGCAAAGTCGAGATGCGACGGAGCGTCGGGCTCATTGAACGAAGAAAAACCCCGTTGCCGCGGACATCAGAGCTTCACGCCGTTGCCCGCGTGCATCAGCGCGAGGATCTCCGCGCGGCTGGACGGGTTCTCCTTGAAAATGCCGCGCAAGGCGCTCGTGACCATCGTGCTGCCGTGCTTTTTCGCGCCGCGGATCGTCATGCAGGTGTGGACCGCTTCGATCACGCAGGCCGCGCCCATCGGGTTCAGTTCTTCCATCAGCGCGTCGGCGATTTGCGTCGTCAGCCGCTCCTGGACTTGCGGGCGTCGGGCATAACCTTCGACCAGCCGCGCGAGCTTGCTCAGGCCGACGACTTTCCCGTCCGGCAGGTACGCGACATGCGCCCGGCCGGTGAATGGGAGCAAGTGATGCTCGCAGAGCGAATGAAACTCGATGTCGCGCAGGAGGACGACCTCGTCGTAGCGCTCGCGGAAGACCGTCTTGAGATGCCGCCGCGGGTCGTCCTGCAAACCGGCCATCAGCTCGGCATACGCGCGGGCGACGCGGTTGGGCGTCTTCAGCAAGCCCTCTCGTTCGGGGTTTTCGCCGACGGCGAGGAGAATTTCGCGCACGGCTTTTTCGATCCGCGGCAGGTCGACGTTCGCATCCGGCATATGCGCGGGCCGCGCGTCGCTTGCGTCTCCGGCGCCCGTTTGACTTCCGCCGCTTCGTTCACCATCGTGAGGCATGCCGCGATTATAGAGCCAAGCGGCGGCAAAGGGAGCGTATGCGCGTCCTCATCATCGGCGGCACCGGCTTAATCAGCACCGGGATCATCAAGCACCTGCACAACCGCGGCGGGGTCGAGATTTCCATGCTCAACCGCGGTCAGCGCGAGAACACGCTGCAATCGCACGGAAAAATCCGTCAAATCACCGGCGACCGCAACGACGTCGCCGCGTTCGAGAAGCAGTTCCACGCGGAACAGTTTGATGTGGTCATCGACATGATCTGCTTCACGCCGCAGCAGGCGGAGAGCGACGTGCGCGTGTTCGGCGGGCGCTGCGCGCATTTTATTTTCTGCTCGACCGTCTGCACGTACGGCGGTGCGATTCCGCCGGGCGTCGTGATTGACGAAACGTTTCCGCAGAACCCGGTCAGCGAGTACGGCCGGAACAAGCTTGCCTGCGAGCGGATCTTTCTGGACGCGCACGCGGACGGAAAGTTCAACGCGACGATCATCCGCCCGAGCTGCACCTACGGCCCGGGCGGGAGGCTGATCGACAATCTCGAGTTCGATCCGCCGACATGGGACCGAGTCGAGCGCGGGCTGCCGATCCTATGCAGCGGCGACGGGCTGGGGCTGTGGGTCGCCACGCATCGTGACGACGTCGGAAAACTGTTCGCGCACGCGGCGCTCAATCCGAAGACCTTTGGCCAAAGCTACAACGCCACGCGCGATGAGAACTTTACCTGGCGTGATTTCTATCGCGACGCCGCTGCCGCCATCGGCAAGCCGGCCGATGTCCTGTTCATGCCGGCGGATTGGATTGTGAAGCATGATCCAAAGCGTTTCGCGCTCCTGGACGAGATCACCCGTTATCACGGCGCGTATTCGTCGGCGAAAGCGAAGCGCGACGTGCCGGAGTTTCAATGCGACATCGATTTCCGCGCCGGCGCCGCAGAAACCCTGGCCGATGTGAAGCGGCGGGGCGTTTGGCGAGAAAGCCG
>JAXDMN010000165.1:0-6535 GCA_034666045.1 Phycisphaerales bacterium
CGAACTCGTGTTCGGCGTCGAAGTGGTCTCGCTCGTCGCGAGCGGCATGGCGTTCTGGTGGCCGGTGTTTTCCCCGCAGGTCGAACGCCGCATGCCGCCGCACATCGCCGCGGCGTACTTATTCGCCGGCTGCCTCGGGTGCAGCCTGCTCGGCATCTACATCACGTTCTCGCCGGTCTCCGTCTGCCCGCTCTACGGGATGATGAGCGATTCGACCGGCGTGCTCGACGTTGTCCGACGGCAATGGGGACTCACGCACACAATCGATCAACAGCTCGGCGGGCTCCTGATGTGGGTGCCGGCCTGCATCGTCTACCTGAGCGCGATCCTTGCCAGCCTTGCTTCGTGGTACTGCGCGCCAATCGAAGTCGAGATACCTTAACCATGCAGCCCTCGTATGCGCCGTTCATTCTCGCCCTCGGGATCACCCTGTTCTTCTGGGGCGCGGTCACGTCTCTCGTCATGTCGGCCGGCGGGTTTGCGCTGATCGTCTGGGGGCTGTGGATGTGGATCTCGCAGATCGCAAAGGGATGGAGGGACTAGTCATGCCGTGTGAGATCTCACGCCGGCGGATGTTTGCGCGCATCACGATTTTTGCCGGCGCCGCCATCGCCGCGCTGGCGGGCGTGCCGGTCATCGGATTCGTCTTCGCGCCGCTCGTGAAACCGGCGACGCCGCAATGGCGGCAGGTCGGCACACGCGACTCGTTCCAGATCGGACAGACCGTCAAGGTCGAGTTCAGCGATCCTTCGCCGCTGCCGTGGTCTGGGATCACGGCGAAGACCGCGGCCTGGCTTCGCCGCGCCGGGGACAATGAGTTCGTCGCCTTCAGCATCAACTGCCGGCACCTCGGATGTCCCGTCCGATGGGTCGACGGCGCCAAGCTCTTCATGTGCCCGTGTCACGGCGGCGTTTACTACGAGGACGGCACCGTCGCCGCCGGCCCGCCACCGGAACCGCTGGCACGCTACCCGGTGCGCGTCCAGAACGGCCAGGTGGAAATCCAAACCAGTCCGATCCCGCTGACCACGTTTAAGTCCTGAGCGACAGCGCGAGGTGCGCCGCCATGATCAGATCGATCCTGAAATCCGGCTGGCGCTTCATCGACGACCGGACCGGCGCGTCGCAGATGATCGTCCCGATCATGAAGCACATCGTCCCGCGCGACGCGCGCTGGTGGTATGTCTTCGGCAGCGCGGCGCTCTGCTGCTTCATGATGCAGGTGGTCACCGGCATCGCGCTGGCGATGGCGTACGTGCCGTCCAGCGGCGACGCGTTCGACAGCCTGCGTTACATCACCCATCAGGCTCCATTCGGCAGCATCCTGCGCGGCATGCACTACTTCGGCGCGTCGGCGATGGTGCTGATCGCCGTCATGCACATGGCGCAGGTCTACCTGCACGCCGCGTACAAATACCCGCGCGAGATGAACTGGATGAGCGGCGTCGTGCTGCTGCTCTTCACGCTGGCGATGGGATTCACCGGACAACTCCTGCGCTGGGACGCCAACGGCGTCTGGTCCGCCGTCGTCGGCGCGGAACAAGCCGCCCGCGCGCCGATTGTCGGGCCGTTCCTCGCGCACATGATCCTGGGCGGCGACAATATCGGCGGAGCGACGCTGTCGCGGTTTTACGTGCTGCACGTCTTCATCTTTCCCGCCCTCATCTTCGCCGGTGTCGGCCTGCACGTGATGCTCGTGCTCCGTCACGGCATCAGCGAGATGCCTAAGGAAGGCGAACCGGTCAACCCCGCGACCTACAAGCGCGACTACGAGGCGAGACTGAAGAAAGACGGCGTCCCCTTCTGGCCCAACGCCGTGTGGCGCGACGCGGTGGTCTCGCTGGTCGTCGTCATCGGCATCGTCGTGTGCGCCATCGTTTTCGGCCCGCCTGTCCTGGACAAGCCGCCCGATCCGACCTCGCTCAACGTCAACCCGTCGCCGGACTGGTACTTCCTTTTCTACTTCGCCGTCCTCTCGATGCTGCCGGCGAATCTGGAGACGTGGGTGATCCTCGGCGGGCCGCTGGTCGTGATTCTCGTGATGCTGTTCCTGCCGTTGATGTCGAACCGGGGCGATCGTGCGCCGTCGCGACGGCCGTGGGCTGTGGCGGTACTCGTCTGCGCGACGACGGCGGTCGTGATCCTCACTTTATATGGACGGCGATCCCCCTGGTCGCCCAACTTCGCCGCCCAGCCGCTCGATGCGCAAGTCGTTGGCACGACGACAGGCCCCATTGCTGAGGGCGCCCGCGTCTTCTTCGACAAGGGTTGCATCTATTGCCACGACGTAAACGGCGACGGCGGCCAGCGCGGGCCGAACCTCTCGCGCGTCGGCGATCGACTCACCGAAGCCGAGTTGATCATTCGCATTAACAACGGCGGGCACAACATGCCCGCGTACGCGGGACGAATCACGCGCGACGAGCTCAGCACGCTCGTCACGTTCCTCGAATCGCGGCGCGTCCATACGAGCGCGGCATCTGCGGGTCCATAAGCGCTGTTGAATTGTTCCGCCGCTATTTGTGAAATCGCGCGACTGTGCGCACCATGAGTGAACAAGTCGTTTTCGCACCGATCACGTGTTCCTCGAACGGAGACTCTTATGAGAGACCATCCGGAATCGAGCCCGTCAAAACCGACTCGCCGCGGATTTCTTCGCACGACCGGAGGGACTGCGGCCGCCGCAGTCATTGCCGGTTGCGCGCCTGCGCACTCCGACAGTACTGACGCGCGGAGCGGCGCGCCCGCGGTAGGTCCGAACGGGCCGCACATCGAGGGCGCAGTTCCGATCACGCTGCGGATCAACGGCAAGTCACATAAACTTCGCGTTGACCCGCGGACGACGCTGCTCGATTGCCTCCGTGAGAACATCGCGCTCACCGGAACGAAAAAAGGGTGCGACCACGGGCAATGCGGCGCCTGTACCGTGCACGTCAATGGTCGGCGGGTGAACTCATGTCTCAGTCTCGCCTTGATGCACGACGGCGAGGAGATCACCACCATCGAGGGCGTCGGCACGCCTGACGCATTGCATCCGATGCAGGCGGCGTTCGTCGCGTGCGACGGATACCAGTGCGGCTACTGCACGTCCGGTCAGATCATGTCGGCCGTCGCGTTGCTCAAGGAGCCGTGCGGGCCGGAAGACTCGGCGGTGAAGGAGCTCATGAGCGGCAACATCTGCCGCTGCGGGGCTTATCAGAATATCGTCTCGGCCATTCAACAAGTGCGCAAAAACGCTTAGCCGCGCGCAGAAGCGCAGGAGCGATTGCCATGCATACCTTTGAATTCAGTCGTCCCGCGGATGCCGGCGCGGCGGTTGCAAATGCCGCGAAGACGAAGACCGCCCAGCAAGGCGCGGATGTGCGCTTCATCGCGGGGGGCACTACGCTGCTGGACCTGATGAAGCTGAACGTTGAAACGCCCGCGCGCGTGCTCGACATCAACCGCTTGCCGTTCGACAAGATCGAAAAGTCGCCGGACGGCGGGCTGAAGATCGGCGCCACCGTGCGAAATGCCGATCTCGCGCACGATCCGACCGTGCAGCGGGATTACGCCGTGCTGTCACAGGCGCTTCTCAACGGCGCGTCGGCGCAGCTTCGCAATATGGCGACGACTGCGGGCAACCTGCTTCAGCGCACGCGCTGCATGTATTTCCGCGACACCGCGATGCCCTGCAACAAGCGCGAGCCCGGAACCGGCTGCCCCGCCATCACCGGCGCCAACCGCTCGCTTGCGATCCTCGGCACCAGCGATCATTGCATCGCGACCAACCCTTCCGACATGTGCGTGGCGATGGCGGCGCTCGAAGCGACGATTCACGTGCAGGGGCCGAAAGGGTCACGCGCGATTCCGTTCGGCGAGTTTCATCTTCTGCCCGGCAAGACGCCGCAGCGCGAAACGGTGCTCGAGCCGGGCGATCTCATCACACACGTGACGCTTCCGCCGCCCGTCGCGGGGAGCAAGCAGCTTTATCTGAAGCTGCGCGACCGCGCGTCGTACGAGTTCGCGTTGGCGTCGGCGGCAGTCGTGCTCACGATCGACGGCGGGAACGTGACGCGCGCCCGCATCGCGATGGGCGGCGTCGGCACCAAGCCCTGGCGATCCGCCGAGGCCGAAGCCGCGCTTGTCGGTCAGGCCGCGAGCGAAGCGAACTTCCGCAAGGCCGCGGACGCCGCCCTGCGCGGCGCCAAACCGCAGAGCGAGAACGCGTTCAAGATCGAGCTGGCCAAGCGATGCCTCACGCACGCGCTGAAAACAGCGGCGGTGATGAGCTGACTCCACCGAAGGAGCGAACATGGCAACCGTACAAAAGACGCCGACGACTTCTCCGATCGGTCGCGACACGCCCCGAGTGGACGGCCCGCGCAAGGTGAGCGGGATGGCGCAATACACGTCCGACTTTCACTTCCCCGGGACGCTCTACGCCGTCCCCGTCGAGGCGACGATCGCCAACGGGCGCGTCGTCAAGCTCGACACCGCCGCCGCCGAGAAAATGCCCGGCGTGCGCGCGATTCTTCATCGCCAGAACATCGGGAAGATTTTCCGCTCGGTCCTCGGACAGGGATTCGATGGCATCTGCGAAGAGCGCCGCCCGCCGTTCGAGGACGACGTCGTTCGCTACTACGGGCAGTACATCGCGGTCGCGGTGGCGGACACGTTCGAGACCGCCAAAGCCGCCGCCGACGCGGTCCTCGCGACCTACTCGAAAGACAAACCGAACGTCGAGACCGATCTCAAAGCGGATGACGATCCCGACGTGGTCCCCACGACGTTTCGCCCGCAAGAGCGCACGCAAAGCCAGCGCGGCGACGCCGCGGGCGCTTTCGAAAGCGCATCAGTCAAGCTCGACCAGACCTATGTCACGCCCACCGAGACGCACAACCCGATTGAATTGCACGCGACCACCGCTATCTGGGAAGGATCTACCCTGACCTTGTACGAATCGTCGCAGGGAGTCGTCAACCTCCAGAGCGTGCTCGCGCAGATGTTCGGACTGCCCAGGGAGAACGTTCGCGTCATCACTCAGTTCGTCGGTTCGGGCTTCGGCGGAAAGCTGTGGCCATGGACGCAATGTCCGCTCGCCGCCGCCGCCGCGCGACAGGTGGGCAAGCCGGTGAAGCTTGTCGTCAGCCGCAAGATGATGTTCCAATCGGTCGGCCATCGCACTCGCACGCAGCAGCGCGTGCGCCTCGGCGCCACGCCCGACGGCAAGCTCGTCTCGTTCCAGCACGACTACATCTATCAACGGTCGATGCTCGACGCCCACCACGAAGATTGCGGCGAAGCGACGCCGTTCCATTACAGCGTGCCCAACCTGCGCGTGACTTTCGGCCGCGCCAAGCGAAACATCGGCGCCGCCGCTGACATGCGCGGCCCCGGCGCCGTGCCCGGACTCTACGCGACCGAGTCGGCGATGAACGAGTTGGCGGAGCAACTCAAGATCGACCCGGTGAAACTCCGCGTCCTCAACGAGCCGAAAATCGACGAGTCGTTGGGCATTCCGTTTTCATCGCGCCATTATCTCGAGTGCCTCGAACGCGGCGCCGAGAAGTTCGGATGGTCCAAGCGCACACCAGACGTCGGCTCGATGAAGCGCGACGGCCTGACGCTCGGCTGGGGCGTGGCCGGAGCTGCGTGGGTCGCCGCGCGCTTCGCCGCCGATGCAAACGTCGAGCTGCGCGACGACGGCACGGCCCGCGTCGCATCGGCCACGCAGGACATCGGCACCGGCACGTACACGATCCTCGCGCAGCTCACATCGCAGAAGACCGGCGTGCCACTCGAGAAGATCGACGTCGCGCTCGGCGATACGTCGCTTCCGCCCGGCCCGCTCTCGGGCGGCTCGATGGTGACCGGATCGGTCGTCCCGGCCGTCTTCGCCGCGGCGGACAGTGCGATCTCATCGCTGCTCACCGTCGCAACGACGACGCCGGGCTCGCCTTTCGAGAAGCGCAAGACCGAGGAGTTGGCCTTCGAAAACGGCCGAGTCTTCGTGAAGGCGGACGGCGCCGCCAAAGGGGTGCCCTTCGCGGATTTGCTCAAGCGCGCCAACCTGCGCCTCGTCACCGGCAGCGGCAAATCCGAAGCGACGTTCGGCAACCCAAAACCCAAATTCTCGACGCACTCCTTCGGCTGTCACTTCGTCGAAGTCACCTGGCAACCGGAAATCGCGAGGCTGCGCGTCAGCCGCGTCGTGACCGTCATCGATGCCGGCCGCATCATCAACCCGCTCGCGGGGCGCAACCAGATCGAAGGCGCAGTCGTGATGGGAATCGTCATGGCGCTGTTCGAGCACACGCACTACGACCCGCAGAACGGCGCCCCGATCAACAGCAACCTGGCCGACTACATCGTCGCGGTCAACGCCGACGCGCCGCCGATCGACGTGCATTTCCTCGACTACCCGGACAAGGAGATCAACGCGCTCGGCGCCCGCGGCATCGGCGAGATTGGCTTGGCCGGCATCGCCGCCGCCATCACCGCGGCGGTGCATCATGCGACCGGCGTTCGCGTGCGCGAACTGCCGGTGACGATC
>JAXDMN010000166.1:0-5474 GCA_034666045.1 Phycisphaerales bacterium
AATCCGTCACTGGAAAGGTCGTCGCAGGCGTGGTCGCGCTGGCCGTCGTCGCCGGGGGGATTTCCTGGTGGCAGATGGACGAGGCGACGCGACATATGTTGCTGTCCGGGACGGGACGAATCGTATCCTGGCTCGGGATCGTGCTGCTGGCGCCGTGGGCGACGTTTTTCCTGACCACCTGGGTCGCCAAACGCGAATCGAACGCCGCCGGTGCGGCGCTGGTTGCGGGTTACACGGTCGTCGAGGCGATTTTGCTCGCGTGGTTGTTCGATTGGAACGTCCCAGGCGCGACTGCGTGGACGTTTTTAGTCGTCGGAGCGCTTTTCGCAGCGGTCTATAATCTGCTCGTCTGCGACTGGTTGGCGGAAAAATTTCAGTAAACGCAGAGAAGAATCAAATGCCCGCACAAGGTCAACGCGTCGGTGAGTATCTGCTCGATCAAAAGATCGGTGGTGGCGCGTTCGGCGAAGTCTGGCGCGCCCACCACCACGTGTGGACCGACCAGCTTGTCGCCGTGAAAATCCCGACGCAGACGGATTTTCTCCGCGAGCTCCAGCGCGAAGGCGTCGCCGTCCATGGGCTGGTCCATCCGAACATCGTCCGCGCGATTGGCTTCGACCCGTACGCGGATCCGCCGTACCTGACGACTGAGTACGTCCCCGGCTCGAGCCTGCGGCCGCTGATTTCCAAGCGGGCGGCGACGATCCCGGACACGGTCGCGATCATGCGGCAGGTCCTCGCCGGTCTGAAGCACTCGCACGCGAGCGGTCTGGTTCATCGCGACGTGAAGCCTGAGAATATTCTCGTCCACGAGCGCGCGCAGACGGACGGCTACCACGCTGAGGGCGTCATCAAGGTGACCGACTTTGGCTTGGGCAAAGCGGCGACGACGGTGGGGGCGCAGTCGATCGTTTATTCGGCGTCGCTGAACTCGCCGCAAGCGGCCGAGATCGCGGGCACGCTCGATTACATGGCCCCCGAGCAGCGCAGCGGCGGAACGGTTGACGCGCGGGCGGATCTCTACGCGTGCGGCGTCGTGCTGTACGAACTGCTCACCGGCGAGCGGCCGGCCGGCACGGATGTGCCGAGCGATCTGAACCCCGGCGTGCCGAAGCAGCTCGACGACGTTTTCCGCCGTTCCTACGCGCGACTCGAGAAGCGATTCTCGTCCGCGGACGAATTTCTCGCGGCGCTGGCGCCTGCGAAACCGGCGATGCCGCCGCCGCTGCCGTCGAATCGGCTGCCGAGAGTGCTGCCCGGTTCACCGTCGCACGGCGCGACGCAGCGCTGCCCATCGTGTCGCAAGGAGATCGACGCGATGGACCAGTTCTGCATGCACTGCGGCGTGCAGCTCGTCGCGCAGGTTCGCCGCTGCGGAAAGTGCGGGGCGTACCCGGACGCGACCGATCATTACTGCATTTTCTGCGGCGAAACGTTGTCGCCGCAACTGACGTCGACTTGACGGGTGATTGCAACGAACGACGAACCCGATGGAAGCGCTCGCGATCCTCATCTTCATCCTCGCCGTCGTCCTGGCGCCGTTTCTGTTCGTCGGCTGGGTGATCTTTCTTGTCGTGCGCGCAATCGTTGGCGGCCTTTCGCACGGCACGCGCGCGATCGCCGGCGCGGCCGCGAATGGCGGAGCGATCGCGCAGGGGCACACGCAGCGATGTCCGACCGGCGGATGTCACGCCGTCAATCCGGTCGACGCGCGCTTCTGCCGCCGATGTGGACATGGACTGCCCGCCGCGCAGCGCGTGCAGGTTCGCCGGGCGGCGGTGTGGTGAATTGTCTAATTTGCGTACTCCGGGAACAATGAGGCATTGCACCAGCACGCGCAGCAACTTCCTCCACTCGATGACCAGAGCGATCATCTGGCGGCGTCCGTGCTGCGCAGCCTGGGGCGATCGTTTCACGACCAGTTCTCGATCACCGCGGGCGACGCTGCGATCGGCGGGCTGCTGACGTTCGGCCTGCTGCCGCTCTGGAGACTTCACCGCCAGTTCCGCGATTACATCACGTTCGAAAAGCAGCAACTGTGGCACCTGGCCGAATGGCTGCGCGTTCGCCGCGGCGGCGAGGAGGCGCTGGCGCTGCATCATGCGCTTCGCAAACATCGAACGAGTTTTTTTCTGTCGCTGATAAAATTCCTTGGCGTCGCCATGTTCGTTGGCGTCGCGTTCGCGGAGTTGCAGGGCCGATTCCAAGTGAGGCGGCTGATCGACCAGACGTACCGGGTCGACTGGGTGCGGTATTGGCAGCACCACGAAGTCTGGATTGCGTGGGTGGCTGGCGTGGGGATTGCGTACGGCGCGCACTGGTTGCAGGTGGTCCGGCACGAACGCCGGCTCGAGCGATTCGCCGAGCGGTTCAACCGCGTCGCGTTGCGCGAAGGCGTGGCGCCGATCGACGATCCGCCATTCGATTTCGGGCTCAATGCCGGCTGGATCATCGGCGCGGGTTTGCTCGCATGGCTCGGCGGCGCGCTCTGGGCGATTCCGATGGCACTGGCCGGCGCGGTGCAGCGGCGATATATCAATCGCACCGCGACACGCGTGCGCGGAGAGTTGCTGGATCGCGCAAGAGCCATGATCGCGCAGCAACGCCCGGCCGTCGCCGTGCCGAGCTACGTGATCCACGGCCGACGCTGCGACAACCCGCGCTGTCAGGCCCCGATGAAAGCCGGCGCAAGATTCTGCTCGCGCTGTGGAACGTCGTCCGGCGTGATCAGCGAAGTGGCGTAAAAGCGATGATGAAGATTTACCTCATGTTCTCCTACATCGGCTGGGCGTGGACGATCATCGTCCTCTTGGCGTTGGTACTGTGGTCGTGGTTGCAGCCGTGGATGAGGAATCGAAAAGAAAACGCGCGAGGATTCGAAATCGTCAAGCCGAATGAAAAGCAGCACTGACCCATCCCAGCACCGCCAGGTGGAGCGGCGGTTCATCGAGCACGTCGAGAAGCTTCTCGACGACGACCGCGTGCGCCTCGACACCACGCGCGGCCGGCGAGCGATCGTCGGGCTGACGCGCAAGACGACGCGCACTGACGGTGCGGTTGGGTTGAAGCGCCTGATGTCCGAGATGGGCCGCCACGAACGCGACGTCGAGGCGATGATGCCGACGGGCGAGACGGTCGAGGTCGACCTGTCGCAGAAGAAATGGTGGGTCTTCAACGAATCCGTCGGGCGCGTGCGCGCGATCTGCATCGCGCCGCAGAAGCAGCTCATTGCGGGCGAGCAGCCCAAGCCATTGACGCAGCGCGAGACCGAGCGCTTCCTCGCGTCGCTGCCGCCGCCGCTGAAAAAGGTGCCGACGACGATCGTGCTCATGTCGACGAGCGGGTTCGTGAAGGAAGCGCAGGAGGTCGCGCAGCGCGACGCGTCGCGCACGATCATCCTGCTCGAGCCGAATGACGCGGGCGGCTTCACCGTGTACGGCCCGCCGGAGACCAGCGCGCTCAATGAATTGTTCGACCCGGAAGCGGAGGAAGAGAAGCGTCAGCGCGTACGTGACGCGATCGCGTCGGGGCAGATGGAACTCGGCTCCAGCGGCGTCGCCAGCGACCGCCTGGCCGTGAAAACGCAACTTTCCCCACAACTGGTCGAAGCCGAGTTAAAATCGTATGCAGCCCAGCACCCCGGCCTGGTGGCCAAGCGGCTGGACGGCCGGCTCGTGCTCTTTCGCGAAGGCTCGGCCGCCGTCACGGGATCGATGGCGTCGCCGGGAGGTGTCAACATGCCGATGATCGACAAAATCAGGTCGTTGTTTAATCGCCGCGGCGAGACGGAGAAGAAGATCGCGTTCCTCTCCGAGCGCCGCGCCGCGCTCGGGCAACAGCGCGACCGCGCGTATGAGGAAATCGGACACCTCGAAACGAAAGACGCCGAGCTTCGCGATCAATTCAAGAACGCCGGCCCGGAGCTGATCAAGCGGCGGATCACGAGCCAGTTGCTCCAACTCCGCAAGGACATCGAGCGTCGGCAGCAGCTTTTGAACGTGCTGAACCAACAGGTCAACGTCGTCAGCACGCACCTGCATAATCTCGAGCTCGTGCAGCAAGGCCAGGGCGCGAAATTGCCCGACAGCGAAGAAATGGCCAACGACGCCGCGGCGGCCGAAGAGATGCTCGCGACTTTGCAGGAGAGCAGCGAAATGGCCGCCACCGTCGGCGGCATCGGCGCGACCGGCATGACCGAAGAGGAAGAAGCGCTCTACCAAGAGCTCACCCTCGAAACCGGCGCCCCGGCCAAGACTGTCAAAGAGCCGCCCGCCGGCACCGGCATCGCCGGCGCGACCCAAACGCCCGCCGGCGCCCGCATCACGCCGCCGATCAACCCCGCGCCCGAACGCGAGCGTGAACGCAAAGGCCGCGGCGAACCCGAAGCGGGATAATTGGAACCACGGATGAACACTGATGAACACTGATCGCGAGCGTTCAAGTCATCCGTGTGCATCTGTGTTCATCTGTGGTTAATTCCATGGCCTTGATCGACAAAATCTTCGGCACCAAGAAAACCCTCAGCGATCTCTCCCGCCAGGAGCTGCGCCGCGAGGAGATCCTGCTCACCAAGCAGCGCGAGCGGCTGTTCAAGCGCATTGGCGACATCTCCACGCACAAGCAGAAGATCTTTCAACAGGGCACGGCCCAGAAATCGCCGGAGTTGCGCAAGGCGCTGGCGCAGGATTTTGAGCTCAAGACGCAGGAACAGCTCATGGCCGCGCGCGAGCTGAACTTGCGGTCGAAGGAGCTGCTTACCGTCAGCCGGCTGCGGATGGTGAAGGAGAACAACGAGAAGGGCCGGGCGCTGGGGCGGCTGAACCTGACCGACAAAGACGTCGCCAAGATCAGCGGCTGGATCGAGGACGATTCGGTCACGCAGGACATGTATACCGAGCGTCTCAACATGATCCTCGAGCTCGGCGCGGAGTCGGACAAAGACGCGATGTCGAAGGTCGAATTGGCCGGCGCGGGCAACGAGCTGATGGCCTTGTGGGAGCAGGTCGACCGGGGGGCGGTGAAGGAAGACCAAGCCTTCGAACAGGCGGATGAAGCGGTTCGTCGTCGCAACAGCGCGATGGACAAAGAACACTGATGTGAACCGGCCAATAGTTCGGCCTTCGCCGGTTTTGTGTTGACCGGTGCGGGAACACTTATGTAATTTCAGAACGGGTCAGCCGTCGGGGAAACGACATCGGCAATGTGCCGCAAATTGGAGATGCTGGGATGGCACGAAAAAGAGCCTTCACCCTTGTCGAGCTCCTCGTTGTCATTGGTATCATCGCAATCCTCATAGGCATCCTGCTGCCGACGCTCAGCCGTGCACGCGAAGCCGGCCGGCGCTCTGCGTGCCTGAGCAACCTGCGGCAGCTCGGGCTCGCGCTGATCGAGTACTCGGCCCGCTACAAGGGCGCATACGTGCCAATCGGTTACATGCGCTCGAGCACCGGCAATCCGGTCAAAATGCTGAACAC
>JAXDMN010000167.1:0-14369 GCA_034666045.1 Phycisphaerales bacterium
TTCCCTTGTGTCCGCGTCGATGTCGATTAGCGAGTAAACAGTGGGCTCTTGAACAACAGGATGAACGCCGGACCGCCGAGCACCACGATGAGCGTCGGAAAAATGAACAGCACGACCGGGAAGGCGAGCTTGACCGTCGTCTTCGCCGCCTGCTCCTCCGCCGCGTGCTGGCGTTTCACGCGCAGCCCCTCGGCGTGCACGCGCAGCGCCTGGGCGATGCTGGTTCCGAAGCGCTCGGTCTGTACGAGCATCGCGGCCAGCGATTGCAGCGATGCGCAACCAGTCCGCTGACCGAGGTTGCGCAGCGCATCGACGCGCGACAAGCCGACGCGCGTCTCCATGTGCGTGATGCCGAATTCCTTGCTGATGTCCGGGTGCGCCAGCGAGATTTCCTGCCCGACGCGAAACAGCGCCGCGTCCAGCGTCAGTCCGGACTCGACGCACACCACCATCAAATCCAGCGCGTCCGGCAATGCCGCGTCCAGCGCGCGGCGGCGCTTGCGCACCTTCGATTTCAGCCACATGGCCGGCATCATGTAGCCGAACACCGCGCCGACATACAGGAAGACGAACACCGCCATGCCCCCGATCAGCGCGCCGATCAGGTACCCCATCACCATGCCCGCGCCCAGCAGGATCACCTTGAGCCCGACGATCACTTCCATCGCCTGCGAGGAATAAATCCCCGCGTGCATGAGCTGCTTGCGCAGCGTTGACTGCTTGACCGCGCTGCGCGGCATAAACGGTCGGGCAGCGACGGCGCCGATCCGTTCCATCACCGGCACGACGGTTGCGCTAGTCGCTGACGTCGCGCTCGTGCCTGCGCCGCCCGGCAGCTTCTGCTTTTCGTGGACTGGATCGGCGTCGTGCTGCGCGCGCAGCCGCTTCGCGACCGGATCCTTGCGGAAGACCGCGCCCGACATCGCGTAGGCCAGCACCGCGACCGTCGTGAACAGGCAGAAGCCGAAGATCATTTCCTGCGAAATCTGGAACGGCATCATTTCATCCCGTCTAACCGCATCATCACATCTTCACCGAGACGATCTTCTTGATGCTGATCAGCCCCAGCATCTGAAGGACCAGCGCGCCAAGCAGAACGTAAAAACCTTCCCGCGTGTCGATCAGCACCCGCGCATATTTCGGATTCAACAGGTAGAGCGCGATGTAAAAGATCACCGGCAGCACCAGCAGGATGTAGCCGACGAGCCGCCCTTCGGCGGTGATCGCCTTCACGTGTTGCTGGAGGCGGATTCGCGCGCGCACCATGTTGCCGATGTTCGTCAGCACTTCCGCCAGGTCGCCGCCGGTCGTGCGCTGGATCAATACGGCCGTGACGAAGAAGGAAAAGTCCGGCGTTCCGACGCGCTCGGCCATTTCCTTCATCGATGTTTCGATCGGCGTGCCCAGGCTGTGCGAGTCGTAGCAGCGGCGAAATTGTGTGGCGAGCGGCTCGGGAATTTCCTCGGCGGCCATCTGCATGCCGGTCGAGAGCGAGTGCCCCGCGCGGAGCACGCGGGCGAGGAAGTCGAGCGCTTCGGGCAACTGGTCTTCGACAACACGCTGCTGCCGGGCGCACTTCGAACTGACGATGAGGAACGGCAGCATGCCGCACGACAGCCCGGCGAAGATGGCCGCGACGATCGAGCGCGTGCCGATGAACGCCATCGCGGCGGCCATCGCGGCGAACCCGATGATCATGAACATGAATCGCTTGAGCACGACCCCCGGATACGCGCGGGCGAGCTTGCCGTGGAACGCCTGCACCGTCTGCGACCGCGCCAGCGCCCCGGTCAAATCCGCCCGCCGTTCCGCCAGCGCGATGGGGCCGTACATCGACTCGTAGTGCGATTCGACCGATGACCCGAGCCGCTCCTGGAGCCGGCGTTTTTTGACCTCGAGCAGGCTGAAGATCACCTCGGCCAGCACGGCTGCGAGCGTCGCGACGAACAACGCGAGGAGGATGACGAACAAATAATTTTGAGCCATAAGGCACTCGCGAAACCACCGACACTTACCCGATCACGCGCCGCGCGAACCATTCCGGCGGGAGGCGCAGGCCCGCGTGCTCGATCCGCTGCATCATCCGCGGGCGGATGCCGGTGGCGATGAATCGCCCGACCGCCTGCCCGTGCTCGTCGACGCCGGTCTGTTCGTAGACGAACAGGTCGTGCGTCTGGATCTGCTCCCCTTCCATGCCGGTAATTTCTGAAACCGAGACGATCTTGCGCTTGCCGCCCATCAGCCGCTGCGCCTGGATCACCAGGTGCAGCGCGCTGCTGATCTGCTGACGCAGCGCGCGAATCGGAATATCGAAGCCGGCCATCGACACCGTCACTTCCAGGCGCGACAGCGCGTCGCGCGCGGTGTTCGCGTGGATCGTGGTCATTGATCCTTCGTGGCCGGTGTTCATCGCCTGAAGCATGTCCAACGCCTCGGCGGATCGCACCTCGCCGATGATGATCCGGTCCGGGCGCATGCGCAGCGAGTTGCGGACGAGATCGCGCTGCGTGACTTCACCCGCGCCTTCGATGTTTGGCGGGCGCGTCTCGAGTCGCACGACGTGCGGCTGCTGCAACTGCAATTCGGCGGCGTCTTCGATCGTGATCACGCGCTCCTTCGGCGGGATGTAGCGCGACAGGCAATTCAGGAAGGTCGTCTTGCCCGAGCCGGTGCCGCCGCTGATCAGGATGTTGCAGCGGGCCTGCACGCAGTACGCGAGGAATTCCATCACCACCGTCGGCACGGACTGGTGCCGCAGCAGATCCTCGACGGTCAGCGGATTGTGACCGAATCGGCGAATCGACATCGCGGGGCCGTCGAGCGAAAGCGGCGGAATGATCGCGTTCACACGGCTGCCGTCGCTGAGGCGCGCATCGACCATCGGCGAGATCTCGTCGATGCGCCGCCCGACCTGCACGACGATTCGATCGATGATCTGCCGCAGGTGCGCGTTGTCGCGGAACGTGACGTCGGTCTGCTCGAGCTGGCCCTTGCGCTCGACGTACACCTTGTCGAATCGATTCACGAGGATGTCGGTGATCGTCGGATCCTTCAGCAGCCCCTCGAGCGGGCCGAGGCCGAAGGTCTCGTCCATCACGTCGTCCATCAGCTTGGACTGTTCAGCGGAGGAGAGCAGGCCCTTTTCCGACTGGTAGAGTTCGCGGATGAGCGTGCGGACTTCCTGGCGGACGACGTTGATCGGCATCGAGCGGAGGTTCTGCACGTTGAGGCGCTCCACCAGCTTCTGGTGGATCTTCACGCGCATCTGCATCAGGTACTGCTGCCGCTCCGGCGTGACCGTCGGCGCCGGCATCGCGGGCATGGGCGGCGGGGAGATCGTCGCCGCGCTGGCGGCGGCTGCCGCTGCCGCCGCCGCCTCGGCGTGACTCAAGCCCACGCCGTTGCCGTTGCCATTACCGATCGCCGGCTCTTTTCTATCGAACGAGAATAGTGCCATACGTCACGTCCTTCGCAGTCGCTACTTCTTCGCCGTCCGGCCGTTCAACAGTTGCATCAAGCCGTGCAGGCTGTCGCTCATCTCCGCGCGCGGCGAGCGGAGCACGACCGGCTGGCCGTAGTTGATCGCGGTGATCGCGTTCTTGAAATCGTTCGGGACCGACCAGGCGATCTTCGTCCCGAGCGCCCGCTCGACTTCCTCGGCGTCGATGTCGTATCCCTTGCGCGTCGTGCGGTTGACGACGACCTTGATCTTCTCCGGGTCCAGCCCCATCCGCCGCATCGTCCCCATGAAGCGCTCGGTGTTCCGCGCGCTCGGCACGTTGAGCTGCATCACGAGGATGTTCATGTCCGCGCCGTGGAGCCCCGGCTGGTAGACGGCGTCGGCGCTCATCTGCGAATCGATCAGCACGTAGTCGAACAGGCGCGACACGACCGTCAGCAATCGCTGCACGCCCTGCTTGGTGATGCGCTGCGCGTCTTCCGGCAGCTCCGGCCGCGCCAGGATCGCCAGCCCGCTCGAACGGTGCACCGCCAGCGCGTTGTCGAGCAGCGCGCCGTCGAGCTCGGTCGTCGGATCCATCAGATCGGCGATCGAGTAGCGCGGGCGGACGTCGAACGCGTTGCCGACGGCGCCGCGCACGAGGTCGAGATCGATCAGCACCGTCTTCGCGTTGCGCGCCAGCGACGCCGCCACGTTGCAGGCGATCGTCGTCGAGCCGCATCCGCCCATCGACGGGATGAAATGCAGCACCTTCGCCCGCTTGTCCAGGCCCTGGAGCTGCGCGACGCGCTCGATCGCGGCGCGGAACTTCTGCTGGTTCACCGGCAGCGTCACGAACTCCTTCACGCCCGCATGCATCGCGTCGAGCACGAGCCCGGCCTCGAGCGTCTCGGACATGACGAAGAAGTTCACCTGTGGGTGCTGGCGGATGATCGGCGCGAGCTGGTTGATTGCATCGTGCGGATTCGGATCGATGTGGACGATGACGAGCCCGATCGGCTGGGCCCCCGCCGCCGGGCGGAGGGCGGCGTCCAGCGCGTCGATGCGCGCGACCGCGCTGACGGCGGCAATCCCGTGGCTTTGCAGGAATGCCGTGAGCTCCTGCCGGTTGGCAGGATCCGGATCGATGATGACGCAATTCATGGGCACGACAACGTCCTGACTTTCAAGCCTCTCACGGCGCCGGCACAAACCCGTAGCTGCCGATGAAGCGGCGCGCCGGGATCTTTTCCGCTTCGTCCTGTTTCACTTCGCCGCCCATGTCGCCGAAGAGGTACAAGCCGAACTCATTCGGATGACGCCAATGCTCGCCCGGCAGCTTGTGAACTTGCCCCGGCTGCAATCCGCTGACGAGCCGCGGCGTGACGAGCACGACGAGTTCGGTGTCCTGCCGCTGGTAGCGCACCGAACGGAAGAGCGCGCCGAGCACCGGGATATCGCCCAGCAGCGGCGTCGCCGACTTGTTCGCGGCCACGCGGCTGTCGAGCAGCCCGCCGACGGCGAAGGTCTGACCTTCATCCAGTTCGACCGTTGTCGAGAGCCGGCGCGTGCGCCGGCCCGGGATGCGGAAGCCGGACGCCTGCACCGCGTTGGTGAAATCGACGTCGCTGACCTCGGGCGACATCTTCAGGCGGATGCGGCCGTTGCCGAGCACGACCGGCGTGAAGCGCAGGCGCACGCCGAACTCGCGGAACTCCACGGTGATCGCCGTGCCATTAGTGCTACCACCCTGCACGATCGGGATGGGGAAATCGCCGCCGGCGAGGAAATCGGCTTCCTGCCCGCTGGTGGTGACGAGGTTCGGCTCGGCCAGCACGCGCAGCAGGTTGTTGTCGCGCATGGCGGAGACGAAGAGGTCGAACGCGGTCCCGCCGAGGATCCCGCTGCCGAACTGCGTGACCGAGGCCCCGCCCGGTGGGACGCCGAGCACGATGGTGTCCGGCGTGACGCTCGATCCGAGCACGCTGAACGGCGCAATCTGTCCGACGTTGCTGCCGCCGAAGGATGTCCCGTCCGTGTAGCCGAAGTTGATGCCGAGCGCGGTCGTCGCCGTCTTCGAGACCTCGGCGAAGCGCACCTGGAGCATCACCTGTTGTCCGCCGGCGACTTCGAGAAGGTTGAGGACCTTGCTGCCGAACCCGCTGGCGAGCGCGGTCGCCTGCTCGGCGGTCGCGAGATTGGGAACCTGTCCGGTCAGCGCGATCGTGCCGTCGTTGTCGATGACGTCGATCTGCGACCCGGGCAGCAGCCGCTCGTAGAGACCGCGCAGCGCGAGCAGGTTGGCCTGCACGAGCACGTCGATCTGCTGGCTGTTGTCGGCCTCGTCCCAGACGATGATCTGGGTGGCGCCGGCTTTCTTGCCGGTGACGAGAATGCGCGTGGTTCCGATGCCGTTGACCTCGGCGATTTCCTCGTTGCCGACGCTGACGCGCTTGTAGGGTCGGCTGGTGACGAGCGTGGTGCTCTTGTTGACGAGCAGTCGCACGCTGCCGGTGCGCTCATCGAGCCCGGAGATGACGAGCTGCCCGCCCGGGATTGCGCCGGGCGCGACGACGTTGGGTGCCGGCGCCGTCGTCGCCGCGGTACCACCCGCCGATGGCGGAACCGCCGGCGGCGCCGCAGCGCCTGCGCGATGCGGCGCGATCGTCGCCAGCGCGATCATGCCAATCAAGAACGCAGCCGCCCGAAAGCTGCCGCTCCGCTTCATGCCCGAGAGACCACGTCGGCCCGTCAGCGCCGACGCGAGCTTCACGAAAACACGCATGCCTCACATCCCTTTGCGAAGGTTCCCTCGTACCGCTTCTGTGCGCGGCGCCGGTTCGCCGGGCGACGCGCCCGACGCTGTCCGTGGTTCGCCGCCGCCCTCACTCTTCTTGCTGTTGTTGTTCTCCAGCGGCCGCGTCGCCGGCTGCTTCGGACGATGCGACGCGTTCGCCGGCGTCCCGACCGCCGCCTCTTCAAATGAGCGATCGCCGTCCAGCTCGAAATAAATCATGCTTTCGGCGCCGCCCTTGATCATCTGCACGGTCCGCTTGTTTACGACCGGCACGGGCGGAGTGTCTTCGAACGCGTCCTTGACCGGCTTCTCCACCACGGCGGCGACAACCGCGGGCGGCGCGGGCGGCGCGACCGGCGGCTCGACCACCACCGGCGCGGGCGGCTGATCCGGCAGGCCGACCAGCTCGTTCTGCTTCACCGTCGCGTCTTCCATGTCGTTTTCGTCGGAATTGCCGCGCAGCACGAGCCGCGGCTTCCCCTGGTTGTTCGCCAGCTCGATCGCGTTCGCCTGTTTCGGCGTGACGATCAACGTGACGGTCTTCACCGCGCCCATCGCGTCGGGCGATCCCGCCGTCAGCGACGCCGATGCCGTCGACCCGCTGCCGCTCGATCGCGGCGGCTTGGCGCGCTGCACGAATTGAATCTTCACGTTCTGCACCACCGTGGTCGCGATCTGCTGATCGCCCCGGTTGAACGTCGCGATCACGTCGACGAAACACCCGGGCGTGATCAGCCCGGCGACCGCGCTGCCCTCGCTCACTTCGACCGCGACAGCGCGCATGCCGCGCGGGACCATCGCCTGCATGCCCGCGCCCGCGCCGGCGGCGGCGAGCTGATTGTCCAGCAGCGGATATCCGCGCACGACCGACGCCAGCACCGTGCGACCGGCCACCAGCTTCGGATCCTTGAATGATTTCCCGGGCACGAGCGCGGCGGCGACTTCTTCGAGCTTCAGGTCGGTCGCCTCGACGACGTATCCCGGCTCCATGTCGCGCGCGGCAACGACGATCTTCGTCGAGGTCGCGGCGCCGCCCTTGGCCTTCTTCAACACGTCGATCCCGACGTACGCGGTCACCAGCCCGAGCACGACCGCGATCATCAACGATGCGGATGTTCTGAGTTTCATTTTCTACCTGCTCCCTCGTGTCCTCGTCCTCGTCCTCGTCGTCCCCGGGTCCGACACGCTCTCATCACCCAGTCGCGTGCGCGGGCCACTCGTTCGCCTACGGCGTCGTCGTCTCGATCCTCATGGCCGCGTAACCCTTCAGCTCGGCCTTGTCCGCGTTCTTGATCAGCAACATCGGCCGCAGTCCTTCCGGCACCCGGTCCCAGGTCGTGCGCACCGTCACCAACAGGTACTTGCTGGTGTCGTCGAGCTCGATGATCGGCTCGTCGTAGCTGAAGCCGTCCATCTCTTTGAGCCGTGAGCCTTTGAAGACCTCGTCGACCGCGGCGATGACGGCGGCGTCGCGCTGGTCCGCCGGCGCAACAACACCCGCCCGCGCGCCTTCGCGCGCGGCGGCCTGCATGTTGTGTTCGACGTAGAAGTATGTGCCGAACTCGATCGTCCCGAAGATGATCGTCAGCAGCAGCGGAAACGCGACGAGGCCGAGCTCGAGCAGTTCTGTTCCGCTGCGACGGAACGCGTTGCGTTGCGGCGCGATGGTCGGCGCGTTGCTCGCGCTCTTGGTGTTCGTTCGCATCCTGCGCCTCCTACCTTGACGTCCCTGCTGACGACGAAACCCACATCACCACGCATGCCGTCGCCACCAGCATGCTCAGCGCGTTCGGCAGCGGACGATCCCGCTCGCCGGTGCGCTGCCCGGTCTCGAGCACGTGCTGCGCGCCGAGTCGGCGCACGTGCAGGAGGCTGAGCAGCATCAGCCCGGAGTTCCGAAACAATTCCCCGACGCGCCGCCGCGCGATGCTCTGGCCCAGCGCGAGCATCAGGCTCACCACCGCCGCCGCCGCGAGGACGATCAGCACCGGCTTGGGCCCGAGCCACGCCCCGATGCCGGCGGTCAATTTCACATCGCCCGCCCCGCGGCCCCCAACACTGTACAACAGGAATGTGACAGCGAAACCCGCCAGCAAACCGTAAATCGAATCGGTCGGCGTCGTCACTGCCCAAGGCGTCACGCTCTGCCCGAGTCCGGTGAGCGCGACGGTGAGCGTGAGCCAGTTTGGGATTCGGCGGGCGCGGCAGTCGGTGATCGCTGCCGTCGCGACCAGCGCGAGCAACGGCGCATAGACCACCATCGTTTCCCACGACATGTTCACCATTCCCACCTTCGCCGACTCACACTGCGAAACACCCACACGCGCAGTAGACGTGTACCGGTTGAGACGATCTCCCCCAGCGCGTTGACTGGACGCACCGGAGTTTCAATGTTTTCCGAACGGGGCCGCACCCACGGCCCTGCAGACATGTCAAACGCGAACAACAACAACGACGACGACCGATGCGATGCTCATTCCTTCGGTGGGATCTCGTTATTTACGTCGTTCCACATGTCGGTGACTTTCGGCCCGATCAAGACGATGGCAGCGACAGCGCCGATGACGATGAGGCCGCAAACCAGGCCCCACTCCAGCGTCTCAGAGCCGCGCTCGTCGCGCACGAACCGGCGCAGCGCGTCGCCGACGTATCCCTGCGCCTTCTTCATGCCCGACATAAGGTTTCTCCTTCTCCGTGACTGACTCACCCTGAACCCACCGCGCGCGCCTCGCACCCAGCGCTCGATGCGCGCGGGCCGTCGTCAATCCGCCGCGGGAATTTCGTTGTTCACGTCGTTCCACATGTCGGTCACCTTCGGCCCGATCAACGCGATCATCGTGATCGCGCCGATAACGATCAGGCCGCAGACCAAACCCCACTCCAGGGTCTCGGTGCCGCGTTCATCTCTGGCGAACCCGACGAGCTTTCTCAAGATGCGTTTCATGATCCATTCCTCGTTCGCGGCGGCGCCACGACCCGGCCGCGGACAAACCCGTTGCAACCCCGTTTCATTTCCGTGCACGGCGACGACCGCCGATGCCAGTGCATGCGGCGCGCGTCCTCTCAATCGTTCAATAGCCACTGCAGAAGTGGTTCCCGCGGCGGGCACTGCGGGCGATACGTTGCAAGCCCCGCCCGCACGGGCGTTGCAAACCCGAAAAAGCGCCCAAATCCTTGTGGATTCCGCAGAAAAAACGCAGCCCACGGTGGCTTTGATAGGCCGGTCAGAGCATCGCCGGGGTGACAACAGGTGTCAAGATTTTTTTTGATAGCCAGATGAGAAATGAGCGACCCGCGCGACGCCGTGAACGGGGCCGCTTTTCGCTGTAATCCGCATAGAGTCGCCAGATCGCCAAATGACGCTCTCAGATTTGCCCCGCCTCCGGTGAGATCGCTCTCACTTCAGCACGGCTAAGCGGGCTCGGGCATCGCGGAGCTTCGGATCCAGCTCCAACGCCTTACGGTAGTACGCTTTCGCCTCTTCCGTGCGGCCCTGCTGCTCGCAGATCGCCCCGAGGTTGTAATGAACGGCGGCTGGCGGAAGGACGGCGGCGAGTTGCGCGATCGCCGCTTCCACCTGGTTTCGCCGCGCGAGCATCAACCCGTAGTTGACCCGGCACGCCTGGCCGTTCGGATCGCGCGCGATGCCCGCCTTGAACGCCTTCTCCGCGTCGTCCGCGCGTCCGGCGGCGTCGTAGCAGATCCCGAGGTTGCTGTACGCCTGCGGCGAGTTGTCCGTCAGCTTCAAATAACGCTGCCACGTCGCGATCGCATCGTCGAAACGCTTGGTCTGCGTATAAATCCCGCCCAGGCGGAACATCGCATCGCGGTGATTCGGATTGAGCTTGAGCGCTTCGCGATACTGCGTGATCGCCTTGTCGAAACTCCCCTGCGCTTCCGCAAGCTGCCCGGCGGCGAAACGCGTGTCGGCGGTCAACGGGGGATCGCCGGACGACTCGAACTTATCCGACTTATTCCTTCCGTGCGGATCCTGATCCTTGGCCAGTTCCTTCGCGCGAGCCTTCTCCGCTTGTTTGTTCTTGTCGCAACCGCCCGCGGCCAGGAGCAGGGACAACGTCAACATCAACCCAATCGTCGCGCGAAACATGAACCACAACCTTTCCCAACCCACGGCCCGCTGTTCTAACGCGCGCGTTCTCTCCCTACAATCGACGCATGCCGCCGCGATCTCCCCTCCTTGCTTTCTCCACGAATGCCTTCAAGAAAAACACGCTCGACGAGGCGATCGACGCGATCGGCGACATTGGTTACAGCGGCGTCGAGCTGATGGCCGACCTGCATCACGCGTATCCGCCCACGATGGACGCCGCGCGGCGCGATCACACGCAAGATCACCTCGCCGCGCGAAAACTTCCCGTCAGCAACGTCAACGCTTTCACCCTCTTCGCCTGCGGCGACACGTATCACCCCACCTGGATCGAGGACGATGCGTCAAAGCGCGAACAGCGCATCCAACACACGCTCAATTGCATCAATCTCGCGTCAGATTTCGGCGCCAAGACAATCTCCCTCCAACCCGGCGGACCCATGATCGGGCGCGAGATGACGCGCGACGCCGCCGCTTGCCTCTTCGCGGAAGGCCTCGCCCGCGTCCTCCCGAAGGCGAAGGAGAAAAACCTCATCCTCGCCATCGAACCCGAGCCCGGCCTCTTCATCGAAACCGCCGCCGAATACCTCGAATTCAAAAATCGGTTCTTCAAGAACGAGCCGAACATCCTGATGAACTGCGACGTCGGCCACCTCTTCTGCGTCGGCGACGACCCCGCCGCTGTCATCCGCGCGAATCCCGAGCACGTCGCGCATGTTCATCTTGAAGACATCGGAAAGAACCGCGTCCACCAGCATTTGACGCCGGGCAAAGGCGTGATCGATTTCCCGGAAATCTTCCGCGCCCTCGACGACATCGGTTACACCGGCTGGACGACGGTCGAGTTGTATCCCTACGAAACAACGGCTGCCGGCGTCGCGAAACTGGCTTTTCAGCATCTCCGCCCGATGCTCGATTAGCGCGGAGTGAAACCAAAATGTATCGAACACTCGCTTGCCTCTTCGCGTTGTTGATCGTCAGTCACACAACGCTCGCCGCGCCGCCCGCCCACGGGAAACGCGTGATCGGCTACTACGCCGGCTGGTCCGTCGATCGCTTCCCCGCGACGAAGATCCGCGGCGATTTGCTGACGCACGTCAACTACGCGTTCGCGATCATCGACAAGGACCACGAGTGCGTCGCGCGCGATCCCAAGCACGCGGAGAAGGGATTCGCGCAGCTCCGCGAGCTGAAGGCGAAGTATCCGCACCTCAAAACGCTCATCTCCGTCGGCGGATGGACCGATTCGACTGGCTTCTACGACACCGCGAAAACCGCGGAATCGCGAGAGAAGTTCGCCAAATCCGCCGCGGCGTTCGCAAAAATGAATGGCTTCGACGGCGTCGATATCGACTGGGAATATCCCGGTGGCGGCGGCAACGACAAAGGCATGGGCGGGCCTGAAGATACGAAGAATTTCACCGCCCTGCTGACCGAGCTTCGCAAGCAGCTCGACGCGCAGGGGATCGCCGACCACAAGAAGTACCTGCTGACGATCGCCGCGCCGGCCGGCGGCGCGCTCAAGCGCATCGAGCTCGATCGGATTCACCCGCTGCTCGATTTCATCAACCTCATGACCTACGACTTCGCCGGCAGTTGGTCCGGTCGAACCGCGTTCAACGCGCCGCTCTATCCGTGGGGCGACCACGAGCAGGGCAAGTTCGCCGGCGACGTCTCCGTGCAGGCGTATCAAAAGGCGGGCGTGCCGACGGACAAGATCGTGCTTGGCGTTCCGTTCTACGGCCGCGCGTTCGGCGGCGTGAAGAGCGGCGACACGGACGGGCTCTATCAACCGTTCGACCCGCGAGCGAAAACGACCTCCCCCGACGGCTGGGGATGGCGCAGCATCTCCGCCAACTACATCGACAAGAAAGCGAAGCGCTTCTGGAGCGAGCCGGCGAAGGTGCCGTGGCTCTTCGATGAAAAGACCGGCCTGTTCGTCAGCTACGACGATCCGCAATCCCTCCGCGACAAAGCCGAATACGCGCGCAACAAACACCTCGGCGGCGTGATGATCTGGGAGTTGAGCGATGACGACGAGCAGGCGTCATTACTAAAGGCATTGAACGCCGGCCTGGCGAAATGACTCGCGATCGGCCGTTTTTGCCTGCTCGTGTTCCTGAATCTTACTTTAGAGAAGATAAGCACTTAAGCGTCAGCGGGCGCTTTTTCTTCAACCCTTTTGAAATCAGCGGGTACAATCCTCCCACTCATATCGCAGCAAACTCAAGCGTTATGAACCGGAGGCAGGGTTATGGTTCGTTCGTGCTTCGTGATGGCAGCGTTGGTGTTGGTCTCGGCGATGGCGGCGACGCGCGCGACGGCCGCGCCGGTTTACTTCCTCGTCAGTGAATTTCCCGGGCAGGTCGATCACGGCGACTCGTTCGTGCTGCCGCTCGAAGACGCCGACGATATCGCCCACGCGCGCGACCTCGTGCAGCACGGCCCGTCGATCGGCGGCGCGATCGTCAACGCCGAGATCGTCGCCGGCGCCGACAACATCAACCGCGACATCCTCGCCGCCGGCAAGCCCGCGTGGTCGTGGCACATCAGCAATTTCAGCGACTTCGCCGACATGAGCGTCGAGATCCTCGACGGCTGGCCCACCTTCATCGAGCAGGACGTGCAAGGGTGGATCGACAACACCGGCGGCGGCAGCGCCACGGTCGGACGAATCGCCTTCTGGAATTACACGGTCACCGCCGAGCTGCAAGGCCCGCCGACGGACCTGAGCATCGTGCCGCGCACCGCGGTCCCGCTTCCGGCGGCGCTGCCGGCGGGAATGGCGATGCTGGCGATCGTCGGGGCGGCGATTCGCAAGACGAAGCAATACAATTGAGTTGATGCGGACGGTTCTCGTTGCATGCCTGATCGTGGTTACAGCGCAGGTTGCGACGGGCGATCTGATCGTCAACGACTTTGAGCGCGACACGCCTCCCGCGGCGATTCACTCAGCAAATCTCAAGGCGATCGAAAGTTCCGACGGCGGCGCCGCTGAGGGGAAGTCCTACCTTCAGCTCACTCCATCGAAGACCGAAGCAAACGTCGCGCAGTTGCGACTTGTCCTGCCGGCGGGAACGAATCCCGCCGGGCGCGAGCACTTTTCCGCCGCGGCCCGCGCTCCGCTCGCGACCGAAAAGATCGAGCTGCGCTGGTACGCCCTCGACGCGAAGAACCGCCCGCTCTTCCAGCGTCGCTTCGATCTCGCGCCGGGCGAGAAATGGATTCGGCTCGACGAACCGCTGCGCACCTGGCGGTGGGACAACCGGCGGATGGGCGACTGGGACGACGTCGCAAGCATCGCCGTCGTCGTGGCGACGCCGAACGTCGCGCGGATCGACCTCGACGACGTCCGCTTCACCGGCCAGGCGGATGAGAAGCGCAACGCCGACTGGCTGCTCGATATCGCGTTCGCCGATCGCCCTCGAAAAGTCGCGCACGCCGACGGGCTGCTCGTCGCGACCGACGCGGTCGACGCGTTCGCTCAGGCCGACGTCGATTGGCTGCTCGCCAATATGCAGCACACTCGCGCCTGGCTGCGCAAGACCTTCGCCGACGCGGATCGGCCGACCGATGATCTGCACGCCCCCGCCGCCCTGCTGATCTTTAACGACCCGGCGGAGTATCCGCGCTTCTACGAGCGGCTTGGCCAGCAGTGGCGCGTCGAGATCAGCGCGCCGAAGTCGCAGGGTTACACGGTGCAGGACATCGCGACGTCGACATACGATCCGAAGCTCGGCACGCGCCGGCCGGTCTATTTTCACGAGTCGGTTCACGCCGTCGCAGCCCGCGAACTGCGACTGCTGAGCGGGAATTCCGCGCACGCGCCGATGCAGGAAGGGATCGCGAATTTTTTGCAGGTCAGCCTTTTTCCGAAGTCGCTGCCGCGCGCGGCGTACGTGAAAAACTTCGCGCAGCCGATCGACGCGAGCGGCGATGGCTTTTTCAAACCGCTCGAGATGCTGTTCGCGAAACCGGTGACGACAAAGGAATACGCGCAGCTCGCGAGCGTCGTCGCGTTTCTG
>JAXDMN010000168.1:0-28739 GCA_034666045.1 Phycisphaerales bacterium
GACCGGCTCGGTGAGTCCCGGGCGATTGCAGCCGGTGCTGACCTGGTTGAGGACGCCGACGCCGTCGTCGCGCACGACGACGATGACCGCGTCCAGCACATCGTCGCGCATGTTGACGACGTTGAAACAGGCGATGACGTCGAGCGCGCGGAGCTGCTCGACGTTCGAGCCGTCGATAACGCGACCGGGAGCGAAGTAACGCTGGATGATCTCCGGGACGCGTCCGGCATGGGCGGTGCCGGGCTCGATGATCGCGTAACGCTCGAAGCGCGGGTCGTCGAGCTTTTGCAGGCCGACGTTCAACCCGCCGAAGCCGGTACCCATGTGCTGCCCGGTCGGGCCGGTGGCGGTGTAATCGCTGACCATGACGCCGACTTTGATCTTCGGCCCGAGCGGCACTGTCGCGCGTGCGGTCGGGCCGCCGCGCTGCAGGGCGAAGACGGCGCCGCCGAGCAGCGTGAGCATGAGAAGCAGTGCCATAGCTGCGGCGAGACGGGCGAGACGCAAGCGGCCGAATGCGGCGGCGGCGATCGAAGCGGCCGAGGCGGCGACGGTTGCGCCTTCCGCGGCGGCGAGCGCGGCGTCGGCGGCGGAATCGATCGTCGCGGCGTCGGCGGTCGCGGGCGGGGCGGACAACATCGCGGCGGTGAGCGCGGCGATCGACATGGTCACGCCTTGCCGCGAGAGATACGCACGCAGCTTCGGCATCGCGCGGGAGAGGCGCTTGCGCACCGCGGCGTCGCTCATGTGCAGTTCCACCGCGATTTCTTCGACGGTTTGCTGCTGGAGATAGCGGCGGGCGACGATGTTTCGGTCGGCGGTCTTCAGCTTGGCCAGCGCGGCGTCGAGCGCGGGGGCGAGGTCGGCGAAGTCGGGGTCGTGCGGTTGGATTTGCGTCGGCGCCATCTCGGCGGCCTTCTGTTCGTGCCTACGCCTGCGCGCTTCGAGCTTCAGCGCGTCGCGCGACGCGAAGCAGGTTGTCTTGATCAGCCACGCCGGCAGCACGCCCGCATCGCGGATGCTCGCCGCGCGGCGGGCGAGGACGATGAAGACGGCCTGCGTGACGTCATCGGCGACGTGATCGTCTCGAACCTGCCTGCGCGCGCTGGCGCGGACGAGGCCGGCGTAGCGCGCGACGATGGCGCGGAACGCCTGCGCGGACCCGCGACGCACGAAATCCTCCAGCAACGCCTGATCGGTCATCCCTGAGAAGGTGGACGCTGCGAAGCGTTGTAGGACAACGGCAGCGGATCCGGGGTCGATTCATCGGCCGGCACGTCGTGCCAGTTCACGCCCCGCTCGCGCGGGTGATAGGTCAAGTCTTTCGGATCGAAGCGCGTGAACGGGCGGACGTGAAAATCGCCGAACAGCACGTTGTTTCCCGCGCGGTGGACGTTGAAGCCATGCTCTTCGCCGAAGAACGACAGCGCGGGGCCGACGGCGTCGTCCTTGTCGCAGTCGTCGGTCGTGTAAAGCGGCGCCCAGCCGAACGAGGGCGGATAGAGGTGCCCGTCGGTCGTGTCGCCGGACAAAATGAATTCCGACGACACTTTCATCTCGCCGAGGGCCAGGCTTCGCCGGCGGTTCTGCCGCAGGTAGCGCGCGGAGAGGAAATAATTGATCGGATACCCTTCGATGAACGACGGGCAGTTGTAGACCTGCGAGGTCGGCGCGGCGAAGAAGGGTGCGAGCTGCTCGGTCCAGCCGGGACCGGGATCGTCTTCGCCGGTCCCGTCGCCGCCCGCGACGTGCCAGCCGGACCAAGAGGGGAGATGTCCCTGAAAATGCGCCGCGTAATTCGCGAACGCCTGCCCGAGCTGGCGAAGCTGGGCGGCGCACTGGACCTGCTTGGCGGATTCGCGGGCGCGGATGACGGCCGGCATGAGCAGGCCGATCAGGATGGCGATGATGCCGATCACCACCATCAATTCGATCAGCGAGAACCCCAGTCGCCGTCGCTGCCGGTTCATGGCGATCATCTTACCTCAAGAAGCTGGGTGACAAGCGTTTTCGGCTGTGTTGAGTCGATCGATGCGGACTGCCACGCGGCGTCGAGCGTCATGACCACGCAGTTCGCGAAGATGCACGCGGCCGCCAGCCACCGAAGCGCCCACATTGTCGCGGCCATGATGAACCTCCGGAGCGAAAGTGGACGGCCGCGAGGGAGGGAGACAAAAAATATTTAGCCACGGATGAACACCGATGAACCCAGATGAGATGCAATTTAGAGTCAAGCCGGGAGGAGTTTGCGGGTACTGATGTCTGTGCCCGGGGCGGCGCGAGATTGCGCGCGCAATTGGTGATTGCCGGGTCATCGTCAGGGGATTAGTGTCGACCGTGGAGGAAAGAAACTAAATGCAGCAGTGGAAGAAACCCTTGCCCCGGCAGGGTTGCATACTCGACCGGCTGGAAGCGCGGCGATTGCTCGCGGCGCATGTCGCGGGGATGTCGGCGTCGTTTGCGACGATCCAGGCGGCGGTGGATGCGGCGTCGCCGGGCGGCGTCGTGATCGTCGACGCCGGCACGTATCACGAGCGCGTCTCGATCAACAAATCGCTGACGATCCGCGGGGCCAGGGCGGGCGTCGATGCGCGCAGCAACCTTCGCCGCGCCGGCGGGGAATCGATCGTCGATGGCGCGCCGTCCGGATCGCTGCGAACGGCGGCGTTTCACATCAATGCCGATCGCGTCACGATCGACGGATTCACCGTGCAGGGGCAATCAATCAGCGATACGAAGGTCGGCGCGGGGATCGTCATCGGCGCCAACCGCGCGGCCGCGACCATCCAGAACAACATCATCCAGAACAACGTCGCCGGCGTTTATCTTTCCAGCGCCAGTTCCAGCGAGCCGACGGTCATCCGGCAGAATTTTTTCCGCAACAACAACAACTACGGCGTGCACAGCGGGCGCGGCATCTATACCGACGGCGGGATCTTCGGCACGCGGCTGACCAATGTCGTCATCGACAACAACGCCTTCCACGGCCACCGCGGCGGCTCGGGGACGACCGGCCTGGAGTCGGCGATCGATCTCCACGCGGCCAGCGGCGGAAAGCAGACGAACATCACCGTCTCCGGCAACGTGTTCGACGCGAACGGCAAGGCGATCCTCGTCTTCAACACGACCGGGCTGCTGATCGAAAAGAACGTCGTCACGAACACGCTTGATCGCTACAGCGGCACGCTGCGCTTCGAGGGCAACGTCCACGATGTGCTCATTCGCAACAACACGCTCTTCAACAACACCGGGCCGGCCGTCGCGGTCGACGCCAGCGGCGTGCCGGGCGACAGCTCGAACTTCGTCATTACCGGCAACAATTTTTACAACAACTCGCGCGGCTACAGCAGCAGGATCTCCGTCATTTTCGACGAGCGCGTCTTCAGCGGCACGCCGGACGTGCGCAATAATTTCTGGGGCGATCCGTCCGGTCCCGGCGGCGATGGGCCGGGCAGCGGCGACAAGGTCTACGGCGCGGGACGCAAGCGCGTCGGCCTGGAATGGCTGCCGCTGCCGGGCGAGGGGCCGATCCAGTTCGCGCCGTGGCGGACGACGCCGAACAGTTGGCCGAGCACGCCGTACTGGGGCACGCCCGCGCGCGACGGGGCGGTCATCCAGGCGGAGGATTACAACCACGGCGGGCAGGGCGTCGCGTACAACGACACGTCCGCCGGCAACAGCGGCGGAAGTTTCCGCCCGCGCGAAGGTGTGGACGTCCAGACCACGACCGACAGCGGGGGTGGATTGAATATCGGCTGGACGAAGGCGGGCGAGTGGCTCGAGTACACCGTCGCGGTCGCCGGCGGCACGTACAACCTCGATTTCCGCGTCGCCAACGAAGCGGCGGGCGGGCGGTTGAAGGTCAGCATCGACGGCGTCGCGCTCGGCAGCACGATTAGCGTGCCCGCGACCGGCGGATGGCAGACGTTTCAGACGGTGACGAAGAGCGGCGTCGGCATCGCGCCCGGCACGCACACCGTTCGCGTGACGTTCGACGCGAATGCGACGAACGGTTCTTCGGCGAATTTTAATTGGTTCAAGCTGATCCGCACCGACGCTCCGCCGCCGTCACCGCCGCCTCCACCGCCACCACCACCACCACCGCCACCGCCAACGGGCAGCGTCACGTACGTCGCCGCCGGATCGGCGTGGAAATATCTCGACAACGGCTCCGACCAGAACACGGCCTGGCGGGCCAATTCGTTCAACGATTCGACGTGGAAATCCGGCGCCGGGCAGCTCGGCTACGGCGACGGCGACGAAAAAACCGTCGTCAGCGCAGGTCCGAACGCGGCCAGCAAATCGATCACCACCTATTTCCGCAAAACGTTCGACGTCGCCGACCCGGCGAAGGTATCGGCGCTCGCGATGCGGCTGATTCGCGACGACGGCGTGGTGATTTACGTCAACGGCGTCGAGGTCTATCGCAACAACATGCCGACCGGCACGATCGGCTACACCACGCCCGCGTCGTCGAACATCGGCGTCGAAGACGAGAACAAGTGGATCACCGCGAACCTGACAACCGCCGCGCTGCGCGCCGGCGCGAACGTGATCGCGGTCGAGATTCACCAGTCGAATCCCGACAGCGCGGACATCAGTTTCGATATGGAGTTGAAAGCAACGGTGGGATGAATTGGAACCACAGATAAACACAGATACACACAGATAAAAACAGTTTCCTATCCGTGTTCATCTGTGTGCATCTGTGGTTCCATTTTCTTTATGGCTTCGTAGGCGCTGCGGGTGCCGCGGGCGCGGGGCCGCCGCCGCAGAGCCGCTCGGCGGTGGCGATGAGCTTGTCCATCTTGACCGGCTTGGTGAAGTACTCGCTGACGCCGAGCGTCTCCGCGTACATCTTGTGACGCCCGCCCTGGTTCCCCGTGATCATGATGACGAACGGCTTGCTGCCGCGCGGCTTGCGCGCCTTGATTTTTTCCAGCACGAGGAATCCGCTGCGCCCCGGCAGCATCATGTCGAGCACGACGACGTCCGGGTCATTCCGCTCCGCGAGCTCGACCGCCTTGTTGCCGTTGTTTGCGGTCTCGACGACCGCGCCGGTCGGCTCGAACGCGGCCTGCATGCTGGTGAGAATGTCGTTGTCGTCGTCGACCAGCAGGACTTTTTTTCCATCAAGTGCGGTGCTCATGGTGTGCGTCTCCTGACTGCCCCGAGGGATGCTAGGCGCGAGTCTCGCGCTGGTATGGGGAAATGTCAAGGTTTTCCCGGGAATCGGTCCGATAAGCCATGGTGCGCGTGCTCGGTTGCGGTCCGTCCCCGCTCGGCCGCGCGCGCCGGGACGACGAAGTTCCCTGACGTGTGGGCGGTGTTGACGTGCAGCGCGTAGTGTCTCCCGACGATCCCATTGCGGTGCTCGACAGCGGTTTGGGCGGCCTGACCGCCGCGCGGGTGCTGCGCGCTATGTTGCCGAACGAGCAGATTATTTATTTCGGCGACACGGCGCGCTCGCCGTTTGGATCCAAGTCGGCGGAGACGGTCAGCGCGTTCGTCCGGCAGGCGATCGTTTACCTGCGGACGCACAATCCGAAGCACATCGTGATCGCGTGCAACACGGCGTCGGCGATGGCGCTGCCAGTGATGCGGGCGGCGTTTGCGGACACGTCGATCAGCGGCGTGGTCGAACCCGGGGCGCGGGCGGCGGTCGAGGCGGCGGGCGCGAAAGCCGTCCCGATGATCGGCATCCTCGCCACCGAGGCGACCATCTGGTCCAAGGCGTACGAACGCGCCATCCATCGCCGGCGGCATCACGCGCGGCTGCTGCTGCGCCCGACGCCGCTGCTCGTGTCGCTCGTCGAAGAGGGACGCGACGAGAACGACGCGGTCGTGAAGCTCGCGGTCCAGCAATATCTTCAGCCGCTCGTGCAGCGCGGGGTGGATGTGCTGGTGCTCGGCTGCACGCATTACACGCTGCTGAAAGAGCTGATCGCGCGAACCGTCGGCAAGCAGACGGTGCTGATTGACTCCGCGCAGCAGTGCGCCGAAGATGTCGCGCGGCGCTTGCAGGCGACGGGCCTGCTGCGCGGCGGACCGGTCGGCGGCGCGGGCGGGCTGCGATGCTTCGTCACGGACGAATCGCCGCGTTTTCGCCCGTTGGCGCGACGGTTCTTCGGCGCGGATGTGGAAGCGCCGACGCTCGTTTCGACGCGCGAGCTGGATGCGCTTGACGCCGCGCAATCGACCGTCGATGCGCTTCGCGCTTCGGCGTGATTCGCTCGCTCGCACGCGCCGCGAAAGGAACCTCCGGAATGAAATCCTTCTTCACCGCCGCCGCCGTCGCCACGCTTGGATTGCTGATGATGACGGGCGCGGGCGGCTGCATCGGCGGCTCGCAACCGCCGACGCCGACGACGGCGTCGTTCGACATGCAGCCGATGCCGAAGCGGACCGGCGGGCAATTGACCGGCCGCGCGGCGCAATTTTTCCGCACGCTAGTCGGCGATGCGCCGATCCGTGACGTGCGGATGATGGAGAATCAAAACTCCGCCGACCAGCGTCGCAAGGGAATCTACAAGCTCGTTCGCCGCGACTTCGCGCAGCGCGGTCCTTACACGCAGCGGTATCAGCAGATCGCGAAATCCGATCCGGATCCCACGGTCCGCGCCGCGGCGATCCGCGCGTTGAATGCCTCACGCGACAAGTCCGCGGTCCCCGTTTTCATCGCCGCGCTGACCGACAAGAGCGAACCGGTCCGCCTCCAAGCCGCCAAAGCGCTATCCAACATCCCGGACCCAACGGCAGCGGACCCGTTGTCGCGGGTACTCGGCAACCAGGCCGAATCGCGCGACGTGCGCATCGCGGCGTCCGAAGCGCTGCGTCACTACCGCAACGCCGACGTCGCGCGCGTGCTGACCGGCACCCTGAGCGGACGAGATTTCAGTCTCGCATGGCAATCGCGCTGGAGCTTGAAGATTTTGACGGGACGCGATCTGGGGTACGACGAGCGGAAGTGGTTGGATTACGTGACGGGACCGAATAAACCGCTCGGATAACGAAGTAGAACACGCGCCTGTCGCAAAACTGGTAGCCACGGACGCAAGTCCGTGGGGAGGCGGTACCCTGCGCGAAGAGTGGCAGTCTACCACTTCACCATCCACGCCTACCGCAGTTGGCGCCCCGATCATCCGCGCGGTTTCACGCGCAAGGGTGAGGGTTACCAACCTCCCGACAAGGAAATGGCAGCGGATTACGATGAAGCTGCGTCACAGGACGAGGTGACGTTCGATAGCGCGCTGCAGAAGGAGATTCTCGTCGTCGCGAATCAGATTTGTGACGAAGAGCGATGGACGCTTGAAGCGGCTGGGTTCGACGCGACGCATACGCATCTCGTGGTGAGTTGGCGGATGTTCATGTCGTGGGAGAGGGTCGACCAGCGACTGAAGAATCTCCTCTCGCTCAAACTCAACCGCAGGCGCGGAATCACCGGAAAGCGCTGGTTCGTGCGCCGACACAGCGCGCCGTGACGCGTGCGGACGCGGAAGCATTTCGATTATCTGCTGACGGAATATCTCCCGGATCATCCGGGGATCTTCTGGAAATGGGGAATGAAGCTTCCGGAGCTACCGAAGCTTGAATGACTCTCGGGCGCACTTCCCCACGGACTTGCGTCCGTGGCTACGAGGGTTTGTTCTGCGATGACGAGACTTCTACATCTGTTCGGGATGCTCGATCCCGAGCAACTCTAATCCTTGCGCTAACGTCCGCGCAGTCACATCGCACAACAGCAACCGACTCGACCGCACCGGCTCCGCGCTCTGTATCACCGGACAGTTCTCGTAAAAGCTGCTGAATTTTCCCGCGAGCTCGTACAGGTAATTCGTCAGGTGATGCGGCTTCAGCTCGCGCGCGACGAGATCCAGAATCTCATTCATTCGCAACACGTGCTTCAGCAGCGCGATCTCGTACGGGCTCGTCAATTCAATCTGCTCCGCGGACGCGACCGCGCTGGCTTTGCGGAAGATCGCTTTGATCCGCGCGTAGGCGTATTGCAGGTATGGGGCGGTGTTGCCTTCGAGCGAGAGCATCGCGTCGAAGGAGAACGCGTAGTCGCTCGTGCGGTCCTTCGAGAGGTCGAAGTATTTCATCGCGCCGATGCCGACGGCTTCGGCGATTTTTTGACGCTGATCTTCGGGGAGCTCGGGATTCTTTTCGGTGACGAGCTTGAAGGCGCGATCGTGGGCTTCGTCGAGCAGGTCTTTCAGCTTGATCACTTCGCCGCTGCGGCTCTTGAACGGCTTGCCGTCGGTTCCCAGCATCGTGCCAAACGGGGCGTATTGGAGCGTCACTTCTTCGCCGCGCGTCCAGCTCGCTTGCCGCGCCGTCCAGAAGACCTGCGAGAAGTGCTGTGCCTGCCGGCTGTCGTGCGTGTAGATGATGCGATCCGCGTGCAGCTCGCGCACGCGATAGCGGATGGCGGCGAGATCGGTGGTGCCGTAGAGATAGCCGCCGTCGGACTTCTGGATGATGAGCGGGTTTTCGAAGCCGGGGACGAAGACGACCGTCGCGCCTTCGCTTTCAACAGCGATGTTTTTCTCCTTCAACTCCCGAACGACTTCTGCGAGGTACTGGTTGTAGAACGACTCTCCACGTTCGTGCTCCGGTCGGAGCAGAACATTCAGCCGTTGGTACAGGGGCTGATAATGGCGGCGCGTCTCTTCGACAATCTGCTGCCAAAAAGCGCGCTCTGGACCCTCTCCACTCTGCAACCTGACGACTGTGGCGCGCGAGGTATCCTGAAAAGCGCCATCCTCGTCGAAGCGTTTTTTTGCACGACGGTAGAAGCCTTCCAAATCAGCAAACTCCATCGCTACAAACGTTTCATCCGGCGGTGGGTTCTTCGCGTTCACATGATGTCGAGTATGCTCGTCGAGATAGGCGATGAGCATCCCAAACTGGGTTCCCCAATCCCCGATGTGGTTCTGCAGGACAACCTCATCTCCCTTGAATTCGACCACCCGCGCAAGCGCATAACCGATGATCGTGCTCCGCAGGTGACCGACGTGCATTTCTTTGGCGATGTTCGGTCCCGAGTAATCGACGACTACTTTCTGTCGCGAAGAGGCAAGCGGGATTCCGAGTCGTTCGTCGCGGGCGATCGAGCGCGCCTGCTCGGCTAACCATTTCGGGTCCAGGCGGACATTGATGAACCCGGGACCCGCGATCGAGATCTCCGAAGCGATCGCGCCCAGGTCCAGCTTCGACTTGATCTGCTCGGCGACCTGCCGCGGATTGGTCTTTTGACCGGTTTTCTCTGTTACCTGCTTCGCGAGGCTCATTGCGACGTTGGACTGGTAGTCGCCGAATCTTTCGTTCTGGCTGACGGTCAGCAGGGGGTCGGCGTCGAGGTCGAACGCGGCGCGGATCGCCGCGCGGAACGCGGCATCGAGTTGTGAAATCACCGTGGGCATATATGTCCGGTTTCCGCAGGAAATCGCCGCTGGGATGCAACCCGCGGCGGGCGGGCGGATGCTACAAGAGACTTCTCCGCTTCTCCACGGCGCGGCCGCTCGTTTGTAGCACGTGTGACGCCCGCGGGGGCGGTGAGGGATCGTCGGATGAATCCGTCGCGAACCTTCTGCCGGGCAAAACGTCTGAACTAAGGCCTTTTCGATGCCGAACGTGCGGTTTGACCGATCTTAGTGGGATGTTTATTGTTCGGCAGGCGATTCCGTGCGGTGGATTTGCTGCGCCCGGTGTCGTTCGGGGGTGAATAATTGCAGCAGGCAGTCTCTCGGTAGAGGGAGCGGGCGGGGCGGGTGTTGTTCGGTCGTCGCGGATTCGAAGGATAGACCCCATGACCAAGTCGGTTCGCCGCTGGGCGTTAGTCGTCGCGTTGTCCGCCGCTGCGGTGGGCGTGGTTCCGTCGTCGCGTACGGCGACGGCGCAGGATGCGCCGGTCCCGCAGCAGGTCGCGACGGTCGAGCAATTGAAGCACGACGCGTTCGCGGCGCTCAAGAGCGGCAAGTTCCAGCAGAGCAACGAGCTGCTCGCCCGCGCGGCGTCGCTCTCGGAGGATCCGTCGCTCCAGCAGATGGCGTCATGGGTCAAGCAGTTCGAATCGCAGCGCCAGGAGTTCGCCGCCGAGCGGCACAAACAGTTCGACAAAGCGGTCGGCGACGTGAAGAAGCTGATCGCGAACAAGCACGAGAGCTACGCCCTCGACGCCGCCGCACGCGCGTCGCTGCTGGCGGACGACAAAAAAGCCTTCCGCGCCGAGCCATGGGTCGATCAGCTCGTCAAGCAGACGATCGCGATGGCCGACCAGTACGACAAGGACGAGCAGTGGCTCAAGGCGATGCGTTTGTACGCCGACCTGAGCTCGATCGAGCCGGCCACGCCGGAATGGAAAGACAAGCTCAAGCTGGCGACGCGCCGCATTCGCCTGCTGGCGCTCTACACGCCGGGCGGCATCAAGGCATTGCAGGAATCGGAATCGAAGGAGCGCGACGCGGTCGATGCGCTGCTCAATCCGACGACGCAGCCCGCGACGAAGAAGGCGGACAAGGACGATGAGCAGAACGATGCCTTCAAGATCGACTGGAAGGAAACCGTCAAGGGCGTCCGCTCGGACATGCTCGTCGACGCCCTCAAGCACGCGCGGAGCAACTACTACCGCCCGGTCGAATATAAAGACCTGCTGATCGGCGGCGTCAAGGGACTTCGCGCGATCGCCACCACCAAGGGCCTCGAGCAGACCTTCCCGGGCCTGGCGGACCAGGCGAAGCGCGAGCAGTTCATCAAGCAGCTCGACCTGCGCATGGTCGACGCGCAGAACGCCGGCACCGATCAGATCGTCGTCGACAACCTGATCGCGAAGATCCGCAGCGACATCCGCAATACGGTCGACATCCAGGAAGAAGTCTGGCTCAGCGAGTTCGCCGACGGCGCGTTCGCGGAGCTCGATCCCTTCAGCTCGATGATCTGGCCGACCGATCTCGAAGAGTTCAACAAGACCACGCAGGGCGAGTTTTCTGGCGTCGGCATTCAGATCCAGACCGACGAAGACGGCAGCCTCAAGGTCGTCAGCCCGCTCGAAGACAGCCCCGCGTACAAGGCCGGCATCAAGGCGGGCGACATCATCGCCAGGATCGACGGCAAGAACGCCAAGGGCATCACGCTCAACCAAGCGGTCAAGACGATCACCGGCAAGAGCGGCACAACGGTGATGCTGACCGTTCGCAGCCCGGGCGGCGTCGTCAAGGACTACAACATCGAGCGCAAGACCATCAAGGTCGCCAGCATCAAGGGCTGGCTGCATCGTCCGGGCGGCGGTTGGGATTACTTCGTCGACCGCGACAACAAGATCGCTTACCTGCGCCTGACGAATTTCACCAAGAGCACCACTGAGGAGCTCGGCAAAGCGGCCGATGAGCTCAAGGCCAAGGGCGCCAAGGCGATGATTCTCGACCTGCGCTACAACCCGGGCGGCCTGCTGTCGGCCGCTACGGAAGTGAGCGACAAGTTCCTCCAGGACGGTCTGATCGTGAGCACGCGTCCGGACCGCGACGGGACGCCGAACAGCCCGACCTTCGCCGCCGCCGAGCGTACCGACGATGAAATCGCGCTGCCGATGGTCGTGCTGGTCAACCAGTACTCCGCCAGCGCGAGCGAGATCGTCTCCGGCGCGCTCAAGGACCAGAACCGGGCGAAAGTGGTGGGCGAGCGCACGTTCGGCAAGGGAAGCGTGCAGATGCTCTTCCCGCTGTCGAGCCGCCAGGCGTACCTGAAGCTGACGACGAGTCACTACTACCTGCCGAGCGGCAAGTGCATCCATCGCGAAGAGAACAGCCAGAACTGGGGCGTCGATCCGGACCTGACGATCGAGATGACCCCGGAGCAGATGCGGGCCGCGATCGACGCGCGTCAAGACCTCGACGTGCTGCGCGATGCGCAGGTTCCGGACGCGCCCGCGCAGGGCCGGCAGGAGCAGCTCAAGACGGAAGCCAAGGACGTGAAGGAAGCCGTCGCCAAGGCGACGAAAGACCCAATGGCAAGCGACCCGCAGCTCAGCGCCGCGCTGTTGCTGCTCCGGATGCAGCTCGTCGGGGCACAACTCTGATTTGTGGGGGCGACACTTGTGTCGCCGGCGCCTGCCACCACGCGAAGACGGCGAGACAAGTCTCGCCCCTACGGGCAGACAGACGGACAGCGCGCGGCAGTGCGCGGCCCCGCTTTTCCGTCAAAAATGTGAAAACGAAAGAAGCGAGACGCGTGGGGGACGCGTCCCGCTTTAGTTTCTTCCCTCCGACAGACAGGCTCGGCGTCCCGGACGGACGACGACTTAGTCGGCTGCGGGAACGGCGTTGTTCATGTCGTTCCACATGTCCGTCACCTTCGGGCCGATCAACGCAATCATGGTGATTGCACCCACGACGATCAGGCCGCAGACCAGACCCCACTCGAGGGTCTCGGTGCCGGAGTCATCTTTCACGAACGCCATAATCTTGCGCATACCAGGCTCCCTGTAGTCTCGTGCACTCGCGGCCGGACCCACTCCGGCGACAAATGCGCTTTTCGCAGAACATACCCGCTTCAGGCGATCCCTCCTCACCCCGGGTCTATAGGTTTTCGATCGGATTCTCGCACGTCGGGCCCGACGGCAGGATCCGATAACCGTCACAGAGTTTAATGTCTCGATCCGGCTTGGCAAGAAAAAGATGAGAAAATGATGAGGAATTTTTCAGATGGGCCGGGAAGGATGGAAAAAGGGTGCCCAATCCCCCCATTCGGTGATAGTGATCTCACGCGCGCGATAATTGCAGGGTCGCCAGCGCCGTTGGGACCGCATCGCTGAACTCGAATGCCTTGTCGATCCCGGTCACGAGGAATGAACCCCAGACCTGCGCATCGACGCCGCACAGGAGCAGGCGCGTTCCGCCGCTGGCGAGGTCTTTGCGCAGCTTGAGGAGTTGCGCGATCTGCGAGGAAGTGACGAAGCGCAGGCCCGCGAAGTTGAGCACGACGTCCATCGACTGCTGCTGCGGCGAATGGGATTGCTGCTGCTGCGAGCTGCCGATGCGGTCGGCGATCGATTGCAGGTCGTCGCTGAACTGCGGCTCGCCCGAGAGGTGGGCGATGATCACGCGGTCGGACCAGTCTTCGATGGCCATGTGCACTCTCCCGGGCTGTGAACGAACGCCGCAAGCCTATCGGGGGAGCGCGTCGCTCGCCAAGGTCAGAATCCCGAAGCGCACGGCCCCGGTCCGCCGCAGCGCCCGCACATGCCGGGCGGGGCGGCGGATGCTTGTCTCGATTTCGCGCCTCCCGCGCCCTCCGCGCCGACGGCGAACACGCTGAGCGCCCGCGCCGTCTTCGTCGAGCCGCACGAGGGACACTCCACCTTCGCGGCGTCGTCGCCGCTGGTCATCGTCCGCTGCAACTGCTCGAATTTTCCGTTGCACGCTGTGCAGGTGTATTCGTAAATCGGCACGACAGGTCACTCCTTGGTCGAACGCGTTGTCCGACGCTATTCTAGCCGCCCCATGGCAAACGCAACCAGCTATATCAATCCGCAGCAGGTCGGCGGGATCGAATCGTACGTCTTCGCGGACGGCGAAGGGTTCGGGACGCGCGCGCTGCTCGTCAACACCGGCGGGGGGCTGCGCTATCGCGTGCTGCCGGACCGCGGGCTGGACATCGACCAGGCGTTCTTCAACCAGCACAGCCTCGCGTTCCTCACCCACAAGGGCGTCACGAAACCAAGCCGCGGCTACGACCGCGGCGCCGACTGGCTGAAAAGTTTTCCCGGCGGTTTGCTGACAAGCTGCGGCCCGCTCAACATCGGTCCGCCGACGACCGATGCGGGGGAAGAAGTGGGTCTGCACGGCACGCATTCGAACACGCCGGCGACGATCGAATCGATCGTGCAGCCGGATCCGCGGCGGGGGCGCGGGGAAATGTCGGTCACGGCCGTCGTCCGCTACGGGCAATTGTACGGCCCCTGCGTCGAGCTTCGCCGCACGATCGTCTCGCGGCTGGGCGCGAACGCGATCGAGGTGACGGACGAGTTTTTCAATGCGGGCAACGCGGAAGTGCCGCACGCGTGGCTGTTGCATATCAACTTCGGGTATCCGCTGGTCGACGCCGGCGCGGAGATCTGCTTCGATGCGAAGGTCGAGCCGCGCGATGACGACGCGTCGCGGAAACATTTTCGAGCTGGCGCGGGCGCGAAATTTAAAAACATCCCCGCGCCGCTGGAATCGCACCGGGGGGAGACGTCTGCGGTCGCATACCTTTTTCCAAAATCGGACAAGCAGGGGCGCGCCACGCTGGGGATCGTGAACAAGAAGCTCGGGGTCGCGGTCGCGGTGCGTTACAACACGCGCGAGTTCGGGCGCTGTGGCAACTGGCAGCATTTCGGTCCGGGTGAGTACGTGACGGCGCTGGAACCGATGAACGGAACCGTCGACGGTCGCGACAAGGACCGCGCCCGCGGTCTGCTCGACGCGCTCAAAGCGGGCGCGCGCAAAACGTACCGTTACACGATCGAAGTCGTCACCGATCGCGCCGGAATCGACGATCTGCGCGCGCTGAATCGATGATCTGCGCCCGAATGGGTGCGATTTCGTCCCTACCGCTACGCGCTCGACATCCCGAGATCTGCGCGTAGCGGTCGGGACGAAGTCCCACCCGTTCCGTCGTAAAATCGGCGCGATATCGGTCACACATGTCGCAGAACTTGAATTTTTTCGACTTGTCCACTTGAAAATCTCCGGTTTCCGGGCAAACTGACGCGCGTGTCGAGCTCGCGGGCGTCCCCACTTGCGGTCGTGTGACCCAAGATCCCCGGGGGGAACGAGCCAGGCACGGTCGTCATCGCCGGGATGCGGATCTTTCCGCATGGGTTGCGAGCCGACGACAACCCAACTTGCACGGAGGCACTCAGATGGCACGGATGCACCTTCTGTCAATCGCGGCGTTTGGTCTTTTGATGACCGGCTGCGTATCCCAGGAAAAATACACCGCCCTCAAGCTCGACCGCGACCGCTACGCGGAGCAACTCGGGCAGGCTCAAACCGAGGCCTCCGCCGCGCGCAGCGAGGCCGACGCGTACAAGAACCAGCTTGCCAACATCGGTAACACCGGTGGCGGCAAGGACGCGATGATCCTCAACCTGACGAACCAGAACAGCGAGCTTCAGCGTCAGATGGACGAGCTGAATCGCCGCTACGCCGACGCCGTCGGCAAGGTCGGCTCGGCCGCCGCATTGCCGGTCGCGCTGACGAATGAACTGTCGCAGTTCGCCGCGCAGAACCCGGACCTGGTCGACTTCGACGAGAAGCGCGGCATCGTCAAGTTCAAGAGCGATCTGACGTTCGCCCCCGGCTCGGCCGACCTCACCCCGCAGGCCAAGCAGGCGATTGGCCGCTTCGCGCAGATCCTCAACAGCCCGGCCGCCAGCGGCTATGAGCTGATGGTCGCCGGCCACACCGACAACACCAACGTGGTGAACCCGGCGACGATCCAGGCGGGTCACAAGAACAACTGGTACCTGTCGGCCCACCGCGCGATCAGCGTCGGCAACGAGCTGACGGCCGGCAAGCGCATCAGCCCGGAGCGTCTGGCGGTGACCGGCTACGCGGACATGCGCCCGATCGCGGGCAACACCAGCGAGAGCGGCAAGCAGCAGAACCGTCGCGTCGAGGTGCTGATCCTCCCGACGCAGGTCCGCACCCGCAACGCGATCACGGCGTCCGACCAGCAGCGCCCGGCCCCGAAGGCGGCGCCGCGGCTGAACAAGGACACCGGCCGCATCGCGACGACCCCGGGCGAGCAAATCTCGATCCCGGCGCCGCCGCCGTCGTCGCCGTTGAACAAGTAAGAAGCGTTCACCGAATCCATTCGCATCCGCCCCGCGCAACGCAAGTCGCGCGGGGCGGTTTTGCATTCACACGCGCGATGACAAGGCTGTGAGCTGGAAATGCTGAAGGTGAGAGCGCGCCGCGCTACTCTTGCGAAATGATCCGTCGAATCGCGTCGCAGAGGACTTCGAACTCGACGGGTTTCACCAGGTGCAGAGCGAAGCCGGCGCGAAGGGAATCTTCGACGTCTTTTTCAGAGCCGTACCCGCTTACCGCGATGCCCTTGGTCGTGCAGGCGCGCTCGAGCATCTGCCGCATCAGGTCGTAGCCGCTGCCGTCCGGCAGGCCGACGTCGCTGATCAGCAGGTCGAACTCTTCCTCATCGCAGCATTGCAGCGCATCGGCGCAGGTGTTGGCGGTTTGGACCTTGTAGCCGGAAAGGTGCAGCAGCCGCGCCATGGCGCGGGCGGTGTCGTGGTGGTCCTCGACCAGAAGGATTTTTTGGCAAGCAACCGCTGACATTTGCCCGCTATCGAAAAGAACCGACTAGCCCGATCAAACTGCCTGGCCCATCCTACTTCAAACCGGCCGCGCACGGCAAATGAGAAAGGGTTAAAGAACCATTTAAACGAACCGAGCGCAACACGCGCGGCCGCTAACGCGAAACGGACGTCGCGACCGGCGCGGTGGCGGGCGCGGGCGCGGCGGGCGCGGTCGTCGCCGGCGACGCGGCCATGCGGTTCGAACTGCGCACCAGCGACGCCGGCACCGCTTTCGGCGGCTTTTTGATCACGTACCCGACGCCGCCGTTGTCGAACCACGCCTTGGCGAATTCCGCGGCCGGATAGACGGCGCCGGCGCCTTTCTCGCGGCTGGCCGGATCGTTCACGATCACGCCCCCGTCCGCCGTGAAGCCGCGCACGACCAGCAGGTGCCCGAACGTGCGCTCGTAGAGGAACCCTTTGACCTGCCCCCTGGAAAACCTGATCGACGCGACGACCGGCGTGCCGTCGGCGATCTGCTGCTTCACCTGGTCCCAGTTGCGGAAGCGCGCCAGCCACGCGTCGAAGCCGACCTCGCCGGCGCGCGCAACCGCCCGGCCCCAGTTGCCGAACAGGTCGTACTGCGGATCGTAGATGCGGTCGCAGTTCTCCAGCGCCGTGAACGTCGCGCCGTGAAACTCCAACACCATCGACGTGCTCGTCGGCGAGCAGATCAGCCCCCACAGCGAGCGCGGGTATCGTCGATCGCCTTGCCCGTGGAAGGGCACGGCCAAGTCGCGGGCGAAATCCGACGGCAGCGTCGTCGCCGCCGACGCCGATTTGAGCAGAAGCTTCTCGCGCTCCTTCGCATCGGCGACCACGCCGCTGTAGCAGACTGACAACCGCCGGATCGACGGCGCGATGGTCGTGTCGTAGTTGAACGCGACGAGCCCGACGCGGCACTGGTACGCCTCGGCCGATTTCGTCAGTTCGATCGTGTCGATGTCGACCGCGCCGCCGTCGAATTTGATCGTGCGCGTCGGCGGAAAGATCACGCGGCCCCACGACTGCATGAACAGCCAGGGCGACCAGGCGTCGCCCTGCTTGACGCGGATTTCGAGCGTCACGCCGGTATCGTCCGGCGTGTGCGGATTGAACGACGCGATCAGCTCAGTGAAGGGAAATTTCGTCTCGACTTCCGGCCCGGTCCAGACGCCCTCGCGCGGGAAGAGGCGCTCGCGATAGCCGAGCGCGATGCGGGGCGGCTCATCGGCAATGACGGTGACATTCGTCATCGTCCCGGCCGACCAGCCATCGGCGCTGTCGACGTGCTCGAGGATATCAACGACGTTCGGCGGATTTTTTCGCAACGCGCGAGTCGTCGGTTGCGTCGCGGCGGTCGTCGTCGTCGCCTGCGTCGCTGCGGGTCCCACGCCGTACAGTTCGTCGGCTGACGCGTTCGACAAAGGGGCGAGGAGAATTAACCACAGATGAACACAGATACACACAGATTCAGACCCGCGAACTTTTCTCTTATCCGTGTTCATCTGTGTCCATCTGTGGTTAATTTGAATGTCCTCTACCATTTCCAAATCTGGTCCCACGCCTGCATCCAGTCCTTGCCCTTGCTGACGACTTTCAGTGGCTCGACGATTTCCACGCCCGCGCGGCCCATGAACTGGGCGGCGGAGTCGACCGACCCCAAGTCGATCGTGATCGTCGTCGGCTTGGCCGGCACGTACGGCTTCGTTTTGACCGGCGTCGCCAGCGCGCGTTTCGCGCCGTCTCGGATGATCTGGCGCGCATCTCTCGGCGGAATGTTCCGCGCGGAATAGCGGCCCAGACCTTTCTTCACCGCCACCGCCTGCAAACCGTCGCCGAGCAGCTCGCGGCCCTCGCGGCAGGTGGCTTCGTCGCCGGTGATGAGCGTGACCGGACAGTTGTAGTGCCCGCACAACGCCGCGTTGATTCCGAACTCGCCGACGCAGGTGTCGTTGAAGTACAAATTCCGCCAGGTGGTCGTGGAGATCGTGTGACACAGCACGCCGTCCGGCGTTCCCGCTCGCGCGTGCATGCCGACCATCAACGCGGCGTCACAGCCTTTTTCGAGCAGCTCGGTATAGCGCGACCACGCGTGGCCGCTGACCCAGTCGCATTCCATCAGCTCCGGGATGAACGAGTTGAACGTCCAACCTTTTCCGGCGCCGTGGCAGTCGACGGCGACGACTTCCGTCGCCCCCGCGTCGCGCGCGCCGCGGACGGCGGCGTTCACCTCTTCGGTGTAGAGCCGCCGGCCCTCCTCGTACATCGGCGCGCCGCCGTTCACCTGGTCCCAGTTGACGATTCCCGAAACGCCTTCCATGTCCGCCATGATGAGCACGCGCATATTCTGGCGATGGTACCAGATGGGACATTTCTTTGACGGTCGCGCGTGAAATGGTGTAGCTTCGTGCGGACACGTTTATTTCGGGATGGGTGGGAGTTCGGCTATGGCAGAATATTGGTTGAAGACGAGGCCGGACGCGCCGGCGGAGGGACCGTTCGCCAGCGCGGAAGTGCGTCGGCGTGCGGCGGCGGGGGAGATCGCGCCCCAATGGCTGATCTCCACCGATAATTTCGCCTGGCATCCTGCGGCGCGGGTGAAAGGACTGTTTCCGTCGGCGGGCGGCGCAACCGTCGAATCGATCGACTCGGCCGCGTCGGCGGCGCAAGCGCCCGCTCCCGCGTCAGCGCCCGCGGCTCCGCCAGCACAAGCGGCTCGGCGCGGTGGGTTGCCGCCGGCGTATCCGGGCAAGGCGCGGGTGAAGTCGATCGAAGTCGCGCCCGCTGCGCTAACGCCGCCGCCGCCGGAGGACGCACCAGCGCAGAATTCATTGCCGGACATGCCGGCGGAGATCTTGTCGGATACGGATGATCACGGTGACGCCGCCGTCATCACTTCGCGGCCCGCGCAGCCGCTGCCGCCGTCTTCTGCGCCGCCGCGCGCCGCGCATGCGCCATCGCTCGGCTACGCGACGCCCGGCGTCACCGGCCGGGGCATGGTCCGCCCGCGGGGAACGACCGCGTTCCTCATTGTCGCCATCCTGATGCTTTTCGTCGGGCTCGTGCAGGCGTACGGCTTCTACCTCAACTTCAACCGCCCGCCGAGCCCTGTGAACATGCTCCTGATCGTCGGCGCCACCTTCGCGTGGCTCTCGCTCTCGATCGGTGCGCTGACGCTCTGGGCGATGTGGCTGGGCGGCGTGCATCAGGACATGCAGGTGCTGACGTCGGGCCAATACGATGTCTCGCCCGCGAAGGCGGCCGGCTTCCTCTTCATCCCGATCTTCAACATCATCTGGGTCATCCTGATGCCGACCAAACTCGCCCGCGCCGCGAACCGCCAGCTCGAAGCCGCCAGCCAGCCGAAGATTTCCGCCGGGGCGGTCACCGCGTGCCAGTTCATCTCCGTCATCCTCCCGTTGGTCGGTCTCTACCCCCTCACGCCGCTCATGTACGCGATCTCGATGCGCACGATCCAACGCGGCTTCAACCGGCTGGCGGCGAGCCAATACGCCTGAATTTTCCCTGTCCGAACTGGGGCGGGCCGGTGTCCTTGCCGTAACGAGAGCACCGGCACATGGACGACGTCGACGACGATTCACGCTTACTCCATCAGTTCATCGCGACGCGCGATGAGCCGTCGTTCGCGGCGCTCGTGCGGCGATATGTCGACCTGGTCTATTCCGCCGCCCGGCGGCAGATGCGCGACGACGCGGCGGCGCAGGACGTCACGCAGCACGTGTTCGTCCTGCTCGCTGACAAGGCGCGGGCGATTCGCAATGGCGAGGCGCTCGCGGGGTGGCTGCTGGTCACCACGCGCTTCGTCGCGCTCAACACACTTCGATCGGAAGCGCGTCGGCGTCGTCACGAACGTGAGGCGGCGGTCATGCATGAAAATCTCAAGTCGCAAGGGACGCCCGCATGGGAGCAGGTCGGTCCGATGCTCGACGAGGCGGTCGGGAAACTGAAACGCGAGGACCGCGATGCGCTGGCGCTGCGCTATTTCCAGGGGCGCAGCGTCGCCGACGTCGCGGCGGTGCTGGGCGTCTCGCACGAGGCGGCGCAGAAACGACTCGGGCGGGCGGTGGAGAAGCTGCGCGAATTATTCGCCCGCCGAGGTGTGCATACGTCGGCCGATGCGCTGTCGTCGGCGCTGATGGCCAATGCATTGATCCTCGCGCCGGCGGCGCTGGGGACGAGCGTGGCGGGCACTGCGCTGAGCGCCGCCGCAAGCGCCGCGGCGAGCGGTTCAACAAAAGGCTTGGTGGCGATCATGGCGGCAGCGAATACAAAAGTCGTGGCTGCGTCGGTGGCGGCGGTGCTGTTGATCGGCGTCACGGGGACGATCACGTACAAAACAATCTCGACGCCGGGCGGAAGCCCGCGACAGGTGCGCGTCGCGCCGGCCGACGCCGCGGTGGAGACGCCGGTGCCGACGCAACCGGCGAATCCGAATTGGCAGGCGGCGTTCGAGTCCGTCTACCTGCTCAAGCCGAACGAGATCGTCAAGCGCGTCCCCAGGCCGTGGATCGCCGAGCGGTTCGACTATTACCGCACAAACTCGACCCCGACACAGGTCAATTTGACGCCGAAGGGGCCGGACGTCTTCGTGGTCGAACAATTCGGGACCGGGCCCGCGAATGCGGCGGGACTGCGCATGCGGATGATGACGTTCGGCGGGTCGGGGAAGGACGTGCGCGATCTGCTGCGCGACGTGGTCGGGGTATCGCCGGAGGAAGTCGACCTGCCGGCGAGCGTGAAGTCCACGCCGCTGCACGGCGATTGGGTGGTTCGCGCCGGGTCGACGATCGAGGCGCGAATGACCGCGTTCGCGAGTGTGATGTCCCAAGTGCTGGGGCGGACGTATCAGTTCAAGCTCGAGCCGCGCGAGCGCGAGGCGATCGTGATCACTGGCACGTACGCGTTCCATCCTCTGCCGGACACGGAGCAGCAGCCCGGCGGGACGATGTACCTCACCGTCAAGCCGCCGGCCAGGAAACCCGGCTTCTACGCGGCCGGCGGCAGCGCGGCGCAGGCGTTCGAGCGCGTCGGCGCGCTGACGGGCCTGCCGATCATCTTCGAAACCAAGCTCCCGGAGCCGGGGCGCGGTGTGCAGAACTGGCGGATCGACGTGTCGGCCAACCCGTACCTCGGCGGAGGGAAGCCGATGGACGCCGCGACCATCGACGCGCTGCTGGCGAACGTGGCGAAGCAAACGTCGCTGGTGCTGAAGCGCGAGAAGCGGGTGGTGCCGACGTGGGTGTCCACGGCGCCGTAGCTTTCGTACGATAGCGGCCGTGAATCGAAAGCTCGCGATGGCGGTGGCGGTGGGGGCGATCGTGGTCGTCGTGGTGGGGACGCTCGCGTTTCAGCAACTGCGTACGCCGGGTGGAAAAACGCGGCAGGTGCGCGTCGCGCCCGATCCTGCGGCGACGACGGCGACGACGTCCGCCGCGGCGGAGGATCCTGCGTCGCGGCAGAAGTTCGAGGCGGTCTACGAGCTGGCGCCGGATGAAGCGGTCAAGCTCGTGCCGCCGCCGTGGATTCCGGAGCGGCTGCCGTTTCATCGCGAGCGCATCAGCAAAGACAACACGACTGGTGCGACGGCACTGATGATCGTGCAGGAGCGCAACGGGACGCTGCGCACGGTGTCGTCGCTCGCTGGCATCGGTGGCGACACCGGCGGCGGGTACAGCGTGAACTCTGTGCTCGGCGACATCGCCGGCCTCTCGCCGCAGGAAGTGGACTTGCCTTATCCGCTGATGAAGCGCGAGCTGCGCGGCGACTGGGTCTACCGAACGGATGTTCCGGTTGAGCAGCGCCTCGCCGCGCTGATGCAGGTCATCGCGCCGATCGCGGGGCGGACGTACGAGCTCGCGCGGCGGCCGCTGGAGCGCGAGGTCATCGTGGTCACCGGCCAGTTCAAGCTGCAGCCGCTGCCCGGAACGAAGAAATACGAAGGCCGGCCGACCATCCATCTCTTTATCCGCGACGGCGAGCCGGACGCGCTGCCCGACGGTGTCGGCGGCGGCACCGCCAGCATCAAGCGCGTGTTGAACGAGGTCAGTGACATCACCGGCTACCCGGTGGTGTTCGACACGCCGCTGGCGAGCGGCGTCCGCGTGAGCTGGCGGCAGCAGGACTCGGTCGCGACGATGCAGGACAAACGCATCGGCCCGGCGGATGCGCGGGACGTCGACGCGTTGCTGGCGAACGTCGCGAAGCAGACGTCGCTGGAGCTCAAGCGCGAGCGGCGGATGATCGAGATGTGGTCGCCGGCGACGACATCACAACCGTGACGATAGAACGCAATGTCATGCTGAGGTACTCCGAAGCATCTGCGCTCCTTGTCAATCGGCGCCAGATCCTTCGGAGTACCTCAGGATGACATTTCCGCGGCTGGTCCTACGATTGGGATGTGCCAGCGCTCGCGGACATTTTCGATCATCGAATTGACTTCGATCCCGATGCGGATTTCGAAGCATTTCTGAAATCCGTCCCCGGCAAATGGGTCGTCTACCTGATGGCCGGCGCGAACGATGAGCCGGTCCAACTGCTCTGCGTGAAGAATCTGCGATACAGCCTCGAGCGGCGGCTCGGAACCGGCGAGGCGACGCCTGCGCCGGCGGCGAGCGGCGGGGATGGCACGGACGATTCGCTTCAGTCGCAAGCGGCGGCGCTGGGGCTGAGCCGCAAGGTCAACTACCGCGAGATCGTCCGCCGGGTCTACTGGACGCGCGTCGATTCGTCGTTCGAAGCGGATGCGGCCTTCCTCGAAGTCGCCCGGCACGTTTTTCCACAGAGCTATCGCGGCATGTTCGGATTCCGCCCCGCGTGGTTCGTTCACGTCAATCCGTGGACGACCTTTCCCCGCTACACGAAAACGATCGAGCCGATCAAGCAGACCGGCGTTCACCTCGGGCCCATCGAGGACAAGCACGCGGCGCAGAAGCTCGTGCACCTCGCGGAGAATCTTTTTGATCTCTGCCGCGATTATTCGATCCTCACGCAATCGCCGAATGGCGGGCCGTGCCCGTGGCGGCAGATGAACAAGTGCGTCGGGCCATGCGATGGGTCGATCGATCTCGACGCCTATCGGCAGCTCATCGCGTATAGCGCGGCGGTGCTGGCGGATCCGGCGGACGCGGTGCGCGAGCACACGCGACGCATGAACGCCGCGGCGGCGGAACTGCGATTCGAAACGGCGGAAAAGATCAAGGCGTACATCGAGCAGCTCGGCCAGCTCGGCAAGGGGTCGTTCCGCCACGTCCGGCCGCTGGAAAAATTCCAGTACGTCACGCTGCAGCGCGGCCCGCGCGCGGGGACGGCGAAAGTGTTCGTCATCACGCCCGGCCGGATCGAACAAATCGCCTGTTTGATCAATGAGCCGCGGCAGGTGGGCGATCTGCTCCGCCAGATCCTCGCCGCCGCGCATGAACGGCGCGAGGACGGGCGGCGGCTCGACGACAACGGCGTGGAACGCATCGGCGTGGTTGCCCATCACCTCTTCCAGCCCAAGGCCCGCCAGGGCATCTTTCTGCCGATCGAAACGATCGACGAAAAGTCGATTTCCAAGGCGTATCGCGATCTGCTCAACCAAAAGCCGCAGGATGACGCAACCGGGGAGGGCGTCACCAAAGAATTGCAGGCGCTTTGATTGGTTGGTCGATAAGAAAGACCGCGGAGGCTCCTCGCCAAAACTAGCGCGAGGTGGTGTCGGTATGACTGAAATGAGCGACCACTGCCCGTTCTTGAACCGGTCGGATGAACGCTGTTCCGAATCGTTCACGCTGGACCATCTCGGGCACGCGTTCAAATACTGCTTCGACCGATATCAGACCTGTCCGGTCTACGCGCAGCAATTGGCCGAGCGGCAAGGCCGCCGCGCGGCGGCCGCCGGGGCGGTGAGACATGTCAACAGCAGCAGCAACAGCAGCAGCACGACGACGAGTCTCGGCAGCGACGAGCGCGCACCCCGCGCCGCGGACCGTGCGAAAGTCCTTGTCTCGATCTCGCTCCCCGCTCGATACGCGCAGCCGCAGCGCGCTGCTTAAACAATTCCTGATGCACCTCGCGTCCGAGCGCGGGCTGGCGGTGAACACCTTGTTCGCCTACCGCCGCGACTTGGAAAACCTCGAAGACGCTTTCGACGAGCGCGGCCTGACGTTCACCACCGCGTCGCCGGACGAATACCGCGATTACCTTCACGGCCAGCGCCGCGCCAATCGATCCACAAAAACGATCGCCCGCCGCATCGCGGCGATTCGCGTTTTCCTGCGTTTCCTGAGCGGCGAAGGGTACGACGTCGCCGGGATCCTTCAGCAGATCGAGCGGCCGAAGCCGGAGCGATCACTGCCGAAGGTGCTGGGGCGGGCGCAGGTGGATGCGCTGATCGCGGCGCCGAACCCGAAATCGCGGCTGTTCGCGCGCGATGTCGCGATCCTCGAATTGCTCTACGCGTGCGGGTTGCGCGCAAGCGAATTGTGCGATCTGAAGGTGCGCGACGTAAATCTTCAGGTTGGCTGCGTGCGCGTGATGGGCAAGGGGCGCAAGGAGCGGATCGTCCCGCTCGGCCGCGCGGCGGCGGAAGCGATCACGCGATACCTGAACGAGTGCCGCGGGAAGCTGGAAAAGGTCGGCGACATCGAGCGGCTTTTTCTGTCGCGCTCCGGCAAGCCGATGGAGCGCATCGGCCTCTGGATGCTCGTCGAAAAATACGGCCGCTCGAGCGGCATTCTTAAAGACGTCTCGCCGCACACGCTGCGGCACTGCTTCGCGTCACACCTGCTGGGCGGCGGGGCGGATTTGCGCGTCGTCCAGGAGTTGCTCGGGCACAGCGACATCCAAACGACGCAGATCTACACGCACGTCGACCAGACGCGGCTTCGAAATATCCACAAAAAATATCACCCGCGGGCGTAGCGCTTCCACATCTCGCGGTACGCCGTTTCGACGTTGCGCGCGAAACGCAGCGAATCCATCAGCGGCGAACGACGCATCTGCGCGCGGAGATCGCGGCGGAGCTGCCTGCGGCGCTCGTTATCACCGGCGAGACGGGCCGCGATCGCGATGTACTCCTGCGGCGACTGAGCGATCAAATCCGCCAGGCCGACCGCGGTCAGCAGGCTTCGGCCGACGCACGACAGATGGTATTTGCCAACCAACGTGATCACCGGCACGCCCATCCACATCGCCTCGCAGGTCGTCGTCGTGCCGTTGTACGGAAACGTGTCCAGCGCGATGTCAATGCGGCGGTAGAGCCCGAGATGGGCGGCGAGATCGGGGACAAAGCTGAGGAGCTCCAGGCGATCCGGCCCGATGCCATGACGCGAGAATTCGCGCCGCAGCCGCGGCAGCGCCGGCGACGGCGTCCCCTGGCTGTCCTTGATCAGCAAGCGCGACCCGGGCGTTGCGCGCAGGATCGCCGCCCAGGTCGCGATGAGCGGTCCGTTGATTTTCGTGGCGACGTTGAAGCACCCGAACGTGATCGCGTCGTCGTTCCCCTCGCGCTCCGTGGGCGGGCTCGCATCGTCCGGCCGATAGCACCATGCGCAATCCGGCAGGCGGACGAGTTTTTCCGTATAGCAGGCATCGCTGTCGCCCGGCGGATCGGCCAGCGCGTCGGTAAGTCGAAAATCGATCGCCCTCAGCCCGGTCGTGTCCGGGTAGCCCAGATAGCTCACCTGCACCGGCGCGGGTTTTTGTGCGAAGACGTGCAGGCGGTTGTGGTCGACGTGCCCGGTGAGCTCGACGAGGATGTCGATGCCGTCCGCGCGGATCATCTGCGTCACTTCCGTGTCCGACTTTCCCGTGATCGTCCGCCAGCAGTCGGCGTAGCCGTTTAAGCGCTCGGTGGTCGCGTCGCGCTTGATCTCGTCGGCGTAGCAAAAAATTTCCACTTCGCGCTTGTCGTGCGCCGCGAGCAGCGGCTCCAAAAAATAGCTGACCGAGTGCCGGCGGAAATCGGGGGAGACGTAACCGATGCGCAGCCGCCGATCCGGATCGCGCACGTTCGCGTGCGGCTGAAGATTTTTTGCCAGCGGCTCAGCGAATCGCCGGGCCCATTCGCGGTGGCGCTGCAGGCTTTGCCGCGCGTCGAATTCGCTCATGTAATGGTGAAAATGCAGGAGTTTTTCGTGCGCCTCGGCGAAATCGGGACGCAAGCGGGCGGCTTCGGCGATGTGCCGCACGACCTCCGCCGCGTCGCCGCCGGCACTGAGGCACGCGCCGAGGTTGTAATGCGCCTCCGCGAACGCCGGATTCAATTCAACCGCCCGACGATACGGCCCGATCGCCTCTTCGCGCCGGCCGGATTGTTCAAGCGCAAAACCGAGCTGGAACTGGCTCTGCGCATCCGCCGGCCGCAATTGGACGGCAGCCTGAAAATCATCGACCGCCTGCGGCGCGCGTCCGAGCGTCAGCAGCACGCGGCCGCGGTTGTGTCGCGCCATGAACGACTTCGGCTCGAATTTGAGCGCCTCGGTGTAGCACGCGATCGCCTGCTTAGATCGCCCGCGCGCTTCGTGGACATTGCCGAGATGCAGATGCGCATCGGCGAGGTCCGGCTTGAGCTGCACCGCCTGGCGTAGCGCCTCCGCCGCTGCGTCGAGATCGCCGGAGACGCCAAGCGACGCCCCCAGCGCCGCGTAAATTTCCGCCCCGCGCGGATTCAGCGCCGCCGCCTGCCGCAGCAGCGCGATCGCCGCGTCCTGCCGCCCGACCTGCTGCGCCAGCAGCCCGAGAAAATGCAGCGCATCGACATTGCGCGGCTCGGCCGCCAGGACCTGCCGATAGATCGCCTCCGCCTCCGCCAGCCGTCCGGCGCGGTGGTGCTCGATCGCGAGTTGGATCGCCTGCGCCGGCGAAAGGTTCGGCATCGAGGGGATTATTGCCTGAAGCGCGGCCGAAACGAAAGATCATGCCGCGGCGGGCGCGGAATCGGTCGGCAAGCGCTGCGTCTGGAGGCAGAGCGCGACGAAGACGTGCCGCAGCCGGTCGATCGGCATGGCGGCCAAAAATTCCTGCGTGAAGTCGACGGGAAAACTGGCGCGATAGGATTGGAAATGCGCGAGCAGCGATGCGCGGTCGAGGGCGGAAACTAGCGCGATCAGGTCGTCGATCTGGTGATCCTGCAACAAGGCCAAACTCCTTCGCGCGCCGTACTCTGATGCCGCGCGGCCGCGTAACGCCCATCACATCGCTCTTCTTCATTATCGGTGAGCGGCCGAAATAGCTTTATGTCATGTCGTTGCGGGGGTTCGCGCGTCGGCACGAGATTAACGACTATAGCGCCTTACAATGCCGCCGCATGCGGACCGACGACCTCGATTTTCACCTGCCGGCCGAGCTGATTGCCCAGTCACCAGCGGCCGAGCGCTCGGCGTCGCGGCTGCTGCATTACCGGCGAAGCGACCGTGCGATCGCACATCGAACCTTCGCCGATCTGCCGTCGCTGCTGCGCCGCGGCGACCTGCTGGTCTTCAACGACGCCCGCGTCGTCCCCGCGCGCTTCACGCTCCAGAAGAAGACCGGCGGCCGCGTGGAAGGTTTGTTCCTTGGCGAAGACGCGGCGGGCGAATGGCGCGTGCTCCTGAAGAATCTCCGCCGCGGCGATGACCATCCGTTGCACTTCGCCGATGCTCCCGATGTCGCCGTGCGGGTGATCGAACGCCGCGAGGCAGGGGAGGTTCGCCTGGCGGTCGGGAGTGATGAACCTGCGCTCGTGCTGCTCTCGCGCATCGGCCGGATGCCGCTGCCGCCGTACATCAAGCGGGAAAAAGACCACGATTCGCGCGATGTGGCCGATCGCGAGCGATATCAGACCGTCTACGCGCGCGAGCCGGGCGCCGTTGCCGCGCCGACCGCCGGTTTGCATTTCACGGACGATTTGATGACGCAGCTCGACGCGGCGGGCGTGGAAAAAACGTTCGTGACGCTGCACGTGGGTCTCGGCACGTTCCGGCCGGTCTCGGCGGAAACGCTCGACACGCACGTGATGCACGCCGAGTCGTACACGATCTCCGCGGATGCCGCGGCGACTCTGAATCGCGCGAAGCAGGATGGCCGGCGGATCATTGCGGTGGGGACGACGTCCGCTCGCGTGCTCGAAAGCCAGCCGGCGGACGCGGCGTTCGCGGCGAAGACGGATCAGACGTCCATCTTCATCTATCCGCCGTATGGATGGCGGCACGTGAGCGCGATGATCACGAATTTCCACCTGCCGAAAAGCACTTTGATCGCGATGATCGCGGCGATGGTCGGCCTGGACGAGCAGCGGCGGATCTACGCGACGGCGATCGCGGAAAGGTACCGCTTCTTCAGCTACGGCGATGCGATGTTGATTGAGTGATTTACTCCCTCTTCCCGGTACGCCGGGGAGAGGGCAGGGGAGAGGGGC
>JAXDMN010000169.1:0-4470 GCA_034666045.1 Phycisphaerales bacterium
AATCAACATGAGCGACGACCTGAGCAAATACATTGGCAACGCCGAAGAATTCCCGGTCCTGAGCCATTGGGACTTTTTTAACCACGCCGGCGCGTCGCCACTGCCGCGCGTCGTCGCTGACGCCATGCGCAAATACGTCGCCGAGACGGAAACGACCGCCTACCTCACCGGCAACCGCTACGGCGAACTCGACGTGATCCGCGCCATCGCCGCCAAAATGGTCAATGCCGACGCCGATGAGATTGCGCTGCTGAAGAACACCGCCGAGGGCTTGAGCATCGTCGCGCACGCGATCGACTGGCAACCCGGCGATCGCATCGTCACCGCGGCGGGCGAATATCCGGCGAATGTCTATCCGTGGATGGAACAATCCCGCCGCGGCGCGGAGCTGATCTTCGTGCCGGAAACCGTCGGCGCGGACGGCGCGCGACAGGTGCCGCTCGATGCGATCCTGCGCGAGGCGGCGCATCCGCGAACGCGCGTCGTCACGCTCTCGCACGTCGAATTCGGAACCGGCCAGCGGCATGACCTCGCGGCGATCGGCGCGTTCTGCCGCGAGCACGGAAAAATTTTCGTCATCGACGCGATCCAGTCGCTCGGCGCGCTTCCGGTCGACGTCAAGGCGATGAGCATCGACTACCTCGCCACCGGCGGGCAGAAATGGATGCTCGCCAGCGAAGGGGCCGGCTTCTTTTTCTGCCGCCGCGAGCTGCTCGAGCGCACCCGGCCGCTGGTGATCGGCGCGATCAGCGTGGCGAACGCGCTCGACTTTTCCAACTACGACTACACGCTCGCCCCGACCGGCCGACGGTTCGAATCGGGCACGTACAACATCGCCGGCTTCCGCGCGCTCCGGGCGGCGATGGAACTGCTCATGGCCGCCGGCGAACAGAACGTCTCCGCGCGCATCAAGCTCCTCACCGACCGCCTCATCGCCGGCGTCCGCCGCAAGGGCTACTCCATCGCCAGCCCGCGCACCGGCGAGCAATGGAGCGGCATCGTCAGCTTCGCCTCGCCAACCCACGACCACGAATCCATCGCCCGCACGCTCCGCAAGGAACACAAAACCGAACTGATGGTGCGCGGCGGCCGCCTCCGCGCGGCGCCGCATTTCTACAACACTGAAGAACAGATCGATCGGCTGATCGAACGCCTTCCTTCACACTGAAGAAGAAATTGAACCACGAAGCCAAGAAGATCACGAAGCACCGCGCGACGCCACGAGTGGCTCTTCGTGTTCTTCGTGGCTTCGTGGTGATCCTTCTTTTCTCCTCATTCGCCCACGCCGGCGGACATGTGAAAGGCGTCGCCCTCGCCCACACCACCCGCGGCAACCGCGGATACGGAAGCGACGATTGCCGGGCCGAGCTGAAAAAAATCGCCGACCTCGGCGGCACGTGGGTCAGCATCAGCGACTTCGCCTTCATGCAATCCGTCACGCAGCCCAGCGTTCGCCACGGACGATCGTCCGAAGCCGACGGCCTGCGGCAGGTCATCGCCGACGCCCACGCCCTCAACTTGAAAGTCCTCGTCAAGCCGCACCTCTGGTCGCGCGATTTCGGCGGGCCGAATGCGAAATGGCACGGCGACATCGTCATGAAGTCCGACGCCGACTGGGACGAATGGTTCCGCCAGTACGGCGATTACATCCTCAGCCAGGCGAAGCTCGCCGGCGACGCGAAAGCGGAGGCGTTTTGCGTCGGCGTCGAGTACGGCGGCACCGTCGCGCAGGAGACGCGCTGGCGGAAGCTCATCGCCGACGTGCGCGGCGTGTACGGTGGAAAAATCACCTACGCCGCGTCGTTCGCGGAGTGGAAGACGGTGCCGTGGTGGGACGCCGTCGATTGCATCGGCATCGACGCGTATTTTCCCGTCGCGACAAGCCAGAAGGCGAGCGACGACGAGCTTCGCCTCGGTTGGGCGAAGGTGTATGCGGAGCTCGAGCCGTTCGTCCGCGCGTCCGGCAAGCAGGTTTGCTTCACCGAGCTCGGTTACTCCGCCTCCGCCGACGCCGGCAAGCAGCCGTGGGCGTACGGCGTGGTCGATGAAGATCCGGAATATCAGGCGCGTCTCTACAAAATTGCGCTGGACGAAGCGTCGAAGCGCGATTGGGTCGTCGGCGCATTCGTGTGGAAATGGTTCACCAGCGACATCAGCGGCGGCCGGCGGCGAGATCCGTTCGCCATGCAGGATCGCGAGCCGGTGCTGAAAGTCTTGAAAGACGCATGGAGCGAAAATCGTGGCTTGCGCGTCCCGCCAGAGCGCTCGGGCGGGACGCCCAAGCCACGTTAGGACGGAGTCAGCAGCAAGAAATCCGCCGACGGCTCCGCACTGAAAAACAGCGGGCTCGCCGGATTGAGGAACTCGATCAGACGATCGCCATCCGAATCGATTTCACCCGTCTTCACATAGCTCGCCGGAATGCCGACGCCCGCGATTGACGCGACTTCGCTCGATCGCTTCGGCGAAATGATCAGCCACACCCGATCGGTCAGCGTCGCCTGATCGAGAAAGCTCCGCGCCAGCGTCGGCCCCGGCTCGACGAGCACGTGCGTCGCGCCGAAGCCGCTGAGATTGTTCAGCACTTCGTCAAGCCGCAACCCCGCGTGGGTGCTCCCCGAGATGAACGGTTCGACGCCGGCCTCGCGAAGCATCCGCACTTTTTCCCGCTCGGCGTCCATGAGATATCGATCGTAGTGAACGAACACGCGTTCCTGCCGCGCCGTCCGCACGAGTTTCGACGACATCGGAATCCGCAACCGCGCGTCGAGCACCGTGCGGATCAGCCGCCGCGGATTCTCCACGCCGCGCGCCGTCAGCAGCGGATCGTCGTTGATCACCGTGTTGATCCCGACCAGGATCGCGTCGCTGCGCGCCCGCAGCTCATGCACGGCCCGCGTCGAGCGTTCGTTGCTGATCTGCAACCGCTCGCCGCGCGGGCCGGCGACCTTGCCGTCGGCCGTCTCCGCCCACTTGAGCGTCACGTACGGGCGGTCGTAAACGGTGCGCCCGATGAACGGCGCGAGCAATTGCTTGGCGGATTCTTCGAGCACGCCGTGCGTGACCTCGATGCCGGCCGCGCGGAGTTGATCGAGTCCCTGACCGTTCACCTCCGGATTCGGATCGACCGAGCCGACCACGACGCGGGCGATCTTCGCCTCGATCAACCTTGGCGTGCACGGCGGCGTTTTTTTGTTCGTGTGGCAGCACGGCTCGAGCGTCACGTAGGCGGTGGCGCCTTCAGTCGATTCCGTACATGCGGCCAAGGCTGTCGGTTCGGCGTGCGGCGCGCCGTATTCGTGATGAAACCCCTCGCCGATGACGCGGCCGTCCTTGACGATGACGCACCCGACCATCGGATTCGGCTCGACGCGTCCGCGGCCGTTCATCGCCAGGCGAATCGCCCGCTGCATCATTCTGACGTCGAATTCCGAAGCGGTGCCTGGCATAGCAAGTGGGAGGCGCGAGGGAATGAGCTCAGGAACGTTCGGCGGACGCGTTGAGGCAGGGATGATTTGGGTCGCTCGTCTTGCCGGCCGCCTTCTCCGCCGCCGCCGCCGCGCGCTTGCGGTGACATTCGGCGACGAAGCTGTACAGCAACATCGCCGCGACGCCGACGCACAGATACGTGTCGGCGAGATTGAAGATCCACGGAAACACTTCCACCTGCTGTCCCGCCGCCGGCTGCCAGGCGCGCGGGAAATAACGCACCAGCCAGTCCGGCCAACTCCATCCCGGCAGCGCGTGGATCATGTCGCGCACGTAGCCGGAGTGAAAGCGGTCGTACAGGATCCCGATCACGCCGGCCAGCAGCAGGCCGAGGATCAACTGGTACAGCCGCGCTTTGCCGCTGGTGACGAAGAGGAAGATGAGAAAGACGATCGCGCCGATCGAAACGCCGAGGAAGGCGTAGCGCGCTCCCTGCGCGATCCCAAAGACCGCGCCGTGGTTCTCCGTGTACGTGAGGTGCAGCAGCCCGGGGAAGAGCTTGTAGATCGCCGCGTCCTTCAGGCGATCGACCGCCAGCGCCTTGGTCCACAAATCCGCCGCCGCCCCGAGCGCGGCGACGCCAAGAAACAGCAGCACCGCGAGCGGCGAGCGGAAGTTGTCGGTCCAGTGGCGGGTCATGGTCGAAACAAAACGAAGATCGAGAATGGAGGATGGAAATGAATGGCTCTTTCGCCATCCTCAATCCTCCATCCTCTATCCTCGTCTTCTAATGCTATGCAACGGGGGATTAGCGAAGAAAGCCCTTTTCCATCTGCCGGGCGTACTCGATCGAGAATCGCGCCCAGGGTTGCGCCTCGAGCCGCACCTTGCTGATCGGCTTGCCGGTCCCTTCGCAGATGCCGTAGCTGCCGTCCATGATCTTGGCCAGCGCGCTGTTGATCTCGCGGAGAATGACGCGGTCTTTCTCGACCAGCCCGAGCGTGAACTCCTGCTCGTAATTGTCCGTGCCCATGTCGGCCA
>JAXDMN010000170.1:0-14321 GCA_034666045.1 Phycisphaerales bacterium
GCCCGAGCGCTTCTTAAAAATGCTCGGGCGAGACGCCCAAGCCACGTTGAGGAAAGAGATGCCACGACCGATCAGTAAAGTCGCGCCGGACTGGTGGGACTACACAACCCTCGAACCCGAACTGCTCGAAGACACCGCGAAGCTGACCGAGAAGACGCTTCTAAAACTTTCGCGGCCCGGCTTCCAGATCCACTACTACGAAACGCTCGAGGATTTTTATCTCGCCGAGGCGCTCGAATACATCGAAGCCTGGCGGCGATCGACGCCGGACAATCCCACCGGCATCTGCGGCCCGATCGGGCCGACGGAACAGCTCCCGCTTGTCGCGCGCATCGTCAATTCGCTCGGGTTAAAACTGCACGATGCGCATTTCTGGGGCATGGACGAATGGGTCGAAAACGGCAAACCCGTCGCCGCCAGTCATCCGCTCAGCTTTGCGCGGGCCGACATGGAAATGTGTTTCGCCCGCATCGACAAGAAGCTCGTCATGCCGAAGCAAAACATTCATTTCCCGACCGGCGATCTGGCCGCATACAGCCGCAGCTACGACGACGTGAAATGCCTCGTCATGCAGGGTGGGCAGGGCGAAGTGAAGCACTGGGCGTTCAATGATCCGCCCAAGCGCGTCGGGAAATACAAGAACGATCCGCCGCCGCGATCCGAATATCGGAAACTAAAAACTCGGATCGTCGATCTGCATCCGATGACCGTCATCCAGAACGCCCGCACGAGCGGCGGTGGATATGTCGCGGGCGTGCCGACGCAGGCGTGCTCCGTCGGGCCGGTCGAAACGTGGAAGGCCGACCGCGTTTCCATCTGGCAGGCCGGCATGCACGACAACCCGTTCGGCATGCGGCTGACCGCATGGATGATCTCGAAGCGCCTCCCGGATTCATCCGTCCCGATGTCGCTGCTCGCCGATCATCCGAACGTCCATTTTCATTACTATCGGCCCGGCCTCGGCGTCGTCGCCGCGGAGATGCACTAGAGGAAAAATATGAAGGTTGTGATTTCCAGGAACAAGAAAGATTCCGGCCGCGCCGCCGCGGAGCAGGGGGCGGAGCTGATTCGCCGGGCGCTGAAGAAGAATGGCGTCGCGAACATCATCGTCGCCACCGGGGCGTCGCAATTCGACGTGCTCGCCAATCTGATCAAGCAGCCGAACGTCGCGTGGAACAACGTGACCGCCTTCCACCTCGACGAATACGTCGGCACGCCGATCACGCACGGCGCGTCGTTCCGAAAATATTTGTGGGAGCGCTTCGTCAGCCAGCTTCCGCTGCCCCTGGCGGCGTTTCATTACGTCAACGCGGAACAAAATCCGCAGGCGGAGTGCGATCGGCTGGGGAAAATCATCGCGAAAAATCCGATCGACGTCGCCTTCATTGGCATCGGCGAGAACGGCCACGTCGCCTTCAACGATCCGCCCGCGGATTTTCAAACCAACAAGCCGTACCTCGTCGTCGAGCTCGATGAAGCCTGCCGCAAGCAGCAGCTTGGCGAAGGGTGGTTCCCCTCGCTGAAGGCGGTCCCTCGCCGCGCGATCAGCATGTCGCCGAGGCAGATCATGAAATCGGCCGCGATCGTCTGCACGGTGCCGGACGAGCGAAAAGCCAACGCGGTGCGAAATTCGCTCGAGGGCGAGATCACGCCAAACGTGCCGGCGTCGATTCTGCAACGTCACAAGAACTGCACGCTCTTCCTCGATCGCGCCTCCGCGTCGTTGCTCAGCCGAAGTGGGGCGTGATGGAGTATTTCGACCTCCAGGTCAACGGCTACGGCGGCGTCGATTTTAATACCGACGGACTGACCGCCGCGGACCTGCATCGCGCATGCGAAAAGCTGCAATCCGACGGCGTCGCCGGGATTCTGGCGACGATCATCACCGAGAAAATCGACTTGATGTGCGCGCGGCTGGCGCGGCTGGTCGAGCTGCGCGAGCGCGACTCGCTCGCGACGAAAATCATCTCGGGGATTCACATCGAGGGTCCGTTCATCAGCGAAAAGAACGGTTATCGCGGCGCGCATCCGCTCGACTCCGTGATTCCGGCGGACGGCGAAACCGCGAAGCGGCTCCTCGGCGCCTGCGGCGGACTGTTGCGCGTCGTCACGCTCGCGCCGGAACGCGACGCCGGATGCGCCGTCACCAAAATGTTCGCCGACGCCGGCGTCATCGTCTCCGCCGGTCACACCGACGCATCGCTCGACGATCTCGAACGCGCCTGTGACGCGGGTTTAAAAATGTTCACCCACGTCGGCAACGCCTGTCCGATGACCGGCATGCACCGTCACGACAACATCATCCAGCGCGCCCTGCACCTGCGCGAGCGCCTCTGGCTCACCTTCATCGCCGACGGCGTGCACGTCCCGCCGGTCGCGCTGGCGAATTACCTGAAACTCGCCGGCGAGCGCGCGATCGTCGTCACCGACGCGATCGCCCCCGCCGGCCTGGGCCCCGGCCGCTATAAGCTCGGCCGCTGGGACCTGCTCATCGGCGACGACATGGTTGCCCGCGCCCCGGACGGCTCCCACTTCCTCGGCGCCGCCATCACGATGAAGCAAAGCCACGCGAATCTCCGCAACAAGCTCGGCCTGTCCGACGAACGTTGCCGGCAGTTGCTGGTCGATAATCCCTGCCGTGCCGTCTCGCTCTGACCCGGCTAGAATCACCCCCGATGGACATCAACCTGCTCGTTCTCAACGTCGGCAACTCGCGCCTCTCGATCGGCGTGTTCGTCGCCGGCGAGTTGCAGTACTCGACGCGCGTTCCCCACGGCCTGCGCAACGAGTGGCCGGCGCGCATTTCTGAGGCGTGGGAAAAGCTCGGTGCGCACGACGAACCCGCCGTCGTCGGCGCGTCGGTCAATCCGCCTCTGGTCGAGTCGCTCGAGCATGCCGTCAAGCAGGCGACCGGGCAGGACGTGCAGTGGGTGGGGCCGGACATCGATCTGCCGATCAAGGTGCTGACCGACGAGCCGGAGAAGACCGGCGTCGACCGCGTGCTCAACGTCGCGGCCGCCTACGAGCAGATGGGCAAGGCGTGCGTCGTCGTCGACGCGGGCACGGCCGTCACGGTCGATGTGTGCAACGACGAGGGCCATTTCCTCGGCGGCGCGATCGCGCCGGGCGCGCAGACGCAGCTCGACGCGCTGCACGAAAAAACCGCCCGGCTCCCGCGCGTCGAATTGGCCGCCCCGAAGCATCCGATCGGCAAGTCGACCGCCGAGGCGATCCAGCTCGGCGTTTTCCACGGCATCCGCGGCGCGGTCAAGGAGCTCGTGGAAGGCTTCGCGACCGAGCAAGGCACCTGGCCCGACATCATCGCCACCGGCGGCGACTCAGCCCTGCTGTTCGAGAACTGGGAGCTCGTGCATGCGATCGCGCCCGACCTGACGCTGTACGGGATCGCGCTGGCGTTCACGAATCATCACATCAAGCACGGCGAGTGATCGGGATTTGCAATTTGCGATTCGCAATTGAGAACGCGTGATACTGCCATCGTTCTGACACCGCCCGGCGCCGCGGCGATCGCCGTGATCAGGGTCAACGGGCCAGGCGTGCTCGATTTCCTGTCAAAGCATTTTTCTCGCCGCGTGGCGTCGCTGCGATGCGTGCATGGCGAGCTCCGCGACGGCGGCGGGGCGGTGATCGATGATCCGGTCGTCGTCTTGTCGGCGGATGGTGGCTTCGCAGACATCAACCTGCACGGCGGGCCTTGGGTGGTCGCGTCGACGCTGGAATTACTGAAACGAAGCGGCTTCGCGATCTGCGACGAGCGGACAATCGACGACGTCGATGGCGCGACGCTGCTCGAGCGCGAGATGATCGATCACTTGCCGCTGGCGAAGACCGAGCAAGGCGTGCGCATGTTGCTGGCGCAGCCGGCGGCGTGGCGGGCCTTTATTGATTCGAATCCGTCGCCAGACGCTATTGGGCGCGTGCTGGATGATCCGTGTCTCGACCGCCTGCTCCATCCGCCGCGCGTCGCGATCGTGGGGGCGCCCAACGTCGGCAAATCGACGCTGGCCAACCAGCTTTTCGCGCAGCAGCGTTCGATCACCGCGGATATTCCCGGCACCACGCGCGACTGGGTCGGCGAAATCGCCAATCTCGAGGGCCTGCCGGTCATGCTTGTCGACACGCCCGGCGTACGCGAAACGGCCGACCCCATCGAGCATCGCGCCATCGAACGCAGTCGCGAGATCGTCACCGGCGCGGACTTGATCGTCTACGTAATCGATGCGACCGCGCCGTTCGCGCCCGCGACATCAAGCGCTCTGCTGCGCGTGCTGAACAAGGCGGATCGAGGCGTCCCGCCCGGACTGGAATATGACGTGGCGACGATTGCGACAAGCGGGCAGGGTGTCGATGAACTGCGGCGACTGATCCGGGCGAGACTCGGTTGCGCGGATCTCGACCCCGCACGCCCCCGCATTTGGACGCAACGACAACGCGACGCGCTCGGTCGCGGCAAACTCAAAAGTATTCTGGAATCGGAAGTCTTGTCATCCTGAGGTACTCCGAAGGATCTGGCCTCGAGCGACGAGGAACGCAGATCCTTCGGAGTACCTCAGGATGACAATGGTTTGTAATTGAATGACGTGCCGCGGAAAACTAAGGCACCATCCGCGCAATGTCCTGGTACGTCACCAGCAGGAACACGCTCAAAATAATTGCCAGGCCCACCACCTGCGCAATCGATTGCGTCTTCGGGCTGATCGCTTTCCCCTGGATCTTTTCGATCACGAGGAACAGGAACAACCCGCCGTCCACGATCGGGATCGGCAGGAAGTTCACCACCGCCAGGTTCGCGCTGATCATCGCGAGGAACCAGATCAGCCAATCGTTCCCCTTGTAAGCGAACTGCCGGCCGGCGTTGAAGATGCCGACGGGGCCCATCATGTTCTTGTAGCTGACGCTCCCCTGAACCATGCGGTGCAGCGTCAGATAGAACTGCAGGACGAAGTCGCGCGTTTCCGTGACGCCCCAGGCGGCGGCGGTGAGCGGGTTGTCGGTCTTGCGCGGCTCGACGCGCTCGTGTAGCATGATCGCCGGGTTGATCAGCACCGTCGTGTAGGTGAACCCCGCGACGCGCTCGATCGTTTCCTTGCTCAGGTCGAGCGCGAATTCCTTGTCGCCGGTCGACGTGCGGGCCGTCACTTTCAGCGGCGCGCCGGCGGTGGCCTGCGACATCAGACGCTTCACATCGTGCCAGCTCTTGACCGGCTGACCGTTGATGGCGGTGACGGTCGACCCGGACGGGATGCCCGCCTTCTGCGCCGGCGTCTTATCGATCACCTCGGCGACGACCGGGTTGTCGTGATCCAGCGAGAGCGAAACATTCAGCCCTTTGACGCCGCGCATGCCCGGCAGCTTGACGTTGGGCAGGAGCCCGGGGACCGAGACTTCTTTGCCGTCGCGCAGCACGAGGAAATCGACCGATTGCCCGTTTTTCCCGGCCTTTTCCAGCCACGATCGCACTTGCGCGACCGTCGGATTATCCAGCTTGTCCTTGTTCTGATACGCGATCGAGACGACGACGTCGCCCGGCATGAGTTTGCCCTTGGCGGCGGAGTTGGTGTTGATCTGATCGATGACCGCGCGCGGGACCAGGCCGGCGAAGTTGACCACCTCGCCGTCAAACGGCGCCGCGAAGCGCGGACGAAGCTGTTCCTCGCGCGTCTTGCCGTCGGCGCTGGTCACCGTCAGCGTGACCGGCTGACCGTTCGACGATTGCAGCGCGTCGTTGAGCTTCCAGAATTCGTGCACCTTGACCGTTTGGCCGTTGATGGCCGTGATCGTCTCGCCCGGCTGGACGGCGATCATTTCCTTCGGCACGAACAGCTTCGGGTCCTTGCGGATCTCTTCCTCGATCTCGCGATCCTTGTCGAGCCCGCGCAATTCGAACGGCGGACCGACGCCGATCATCAGGAAGCCGCTCGGTTCACCGTCCATGCGGTCCGGGTTGATGTTGAGTCGTTCCTCGGTGCCGTCCAGGCGGCGGACGTACATCGGCACGTTGCCTTCGCCCGACAGTGCGACGTTGAGCGTGATCTTCGTGAAGTCGTGCTGCCACTTGTCGTCGAACATGAGAATGCGATCGCCGGGCGAAAGCGGGGCGATCGCGCCGTCGAGCCGCGTCGTGCGGGCGGCGGGCGAGTTGGGAATCACGCTGCCGACCTGCGCCGGCTGAACGCGAAAGCCTCCCGGCATCGAGAACACCACCATGAACCCGAACGCTGCCAGCAGGATGTTCATGATCACGCCCGCGCTGACCACGAACATGCGCGCGCCGATCGACTTCTTGTTATACGCGCGGGGATCGTCCTGCTGCGCGTTGGCGCGAAGATCGTCCTGACCGAGCATCTTCACGTACCCGCCGAGCGGGATCCAATTGAGCCGGTATTCCGTCTCGCCGATCCCGTCCGCCTGTCCGGCGGCGACGAGTTCGTCGTACTTCTTTCCGCTCGAGCCGAACGTCACGCCCATCCCCTTGCGGAACGACAGCATCGCCTGGCCGAACCCGACGGCGAACTGCTCGACGCGGATGCCGACCCACTTGGCGGCGAAGAAGTGACCCAGCTCATGCCAGAAGATCACGAAACCGAACCCGAGGACCAGGAGGATCAGACTGGGCAATTGGTCAAACATGAGGTGTGAACTCTTCCCTCTCGAGGGTTATTTGGCAAGTAAACCGGTCGCGGTGCGGCGGGCCCATTGATCCGCTTCCATCAGATCGTCCAGCGATGGGCTCGCCATCAGGTGGTGCTGGCGAATTGTAAGCGAGACCAGCTCGGAAATCCTGCCGAACGTCGTTCGCCCGGCCAAAAACGCCTCGACCGCCACTTCGTTCGCCGCGTTCATCACCGCCCCGAGCGTTCCGCCGCGACGCGCGACGTCGTACGCAATGGCAATTGCGGGGAATTGTTCCGCATCGGGCGGTTCGAAGTTGAGTGAGACCTTTTTGCTCCAGTCCATCCGCCGGCTGCAACCGTCCAGGCGCGCCGGATACGTCAACGCATATTGGATGGGCGTTCGCATGTCGGGCGGCGAAAGCTGCGCCAGCGTCGAGCCGTCCACGAACTCCACCATCGAATGAATGACCGACTCCGGATGAATGACGACCTCGATTTTTTCCGGCGGCAGATCGAACAGCCAACATGCCTCGATGAGCTCGAGGCCCTTGTTGAACATCGTGGCCGAGTCGATCGTGACTTTCCCGCCCATCCGCCAGGTCGGGTGCGCAAGGGCTTCCTGTGGAGTAGCACGCGCGATCTGCTCTTTCGTTGCGTTACGGAACGGCCCGCCGCTGGCAGTGAGGATTACCCGACGGATTTCATCGCGCCGCCCGGCCTGCATCGCCTGAAAAATCGCGGAGTGCTCGGAATCGACGGGCAGAATTGCCACCTCGCGCTCGCGCGCCTCCGGGATGAGCAACGAGCCGGCGACGACGAGCGATTCCTTGTTGGCCAGGGCGATATTCTTCCCCGCCCGCACCGCCGCGAACACCGCCGGCAACCCGGCCGCGCCAACGATCGCCGCCAGCACCTGGTCGACGTCGTCGCGCTGCACCATCTGGATCAGCCCGCCCGGCCCGCGATAAATTTTCGCCCCAAGCCGCTCCATCTCGCGGCAGCAATCGCCGTCCGCGTCCTGCGCGACCGCGACGGCGGCTGGTTCGTGACGCTTCACTTGTTCGAGCAGTTTTTTCGTCTGCGTCCGCGCGCTCAGCGCGACCGCGCGATAATCCGCGCCGAGATGCTCGATCACTTCGAGGGCGTTGCAACCGATCGATCCGGTCGATCCGAGAATGGCAATCCGTTTGGGCAATCCGATGTGATGATACCGACCGCGAGCAGATGCGTCACTGCAAGAGGGACGGAGCCGGACTCTGTGAGTCCGATACGCGACGAAGTCGCGTGCGTCTTTCCGTTCTAATCGAAGAGAAGCTCGTCGCTGCGCGACGAACCGGACTCACAGAGTCCGGCTCCGTCCCCTGCGCGGATGACGGTGACTGCGTCAGTGCATCCGAACCTGCCCCGCGGTGATCGCTTGGATCTTCTTCCCATTCCGAAGGATCAAGCGTCCGCTCGAATCCAGACCCGTGCACTTCCCGCTGAGCAATCTTCCCGATCCCGCTTCGACGACGCTGACTTTTCTTCCCACCAGTGCATGATGCTCGTCGTATCGGTTCAGCGTCTCGACAAACAACCGATCCCCACGCCGCGACATCGCACGGTGCAGGTGGGCCGCGAGCGCGATCAGCGCCTCGTTCAAATCAATCGGCCGGCCGGCGATCGACGCCAGCGAAGTGATCTGCTTGCGCAACACCGCCGGCGCCTTTTTCGGGTCGTTGTTCACATTGAGCCCGACGCCGATCAGGTCCGCCTTGCTCACGCGCTCGCACAGCAGCCCGGCCAGCTTCTTCCCCTCGATCAGCACGTCGTTCGGCCACTTGAGCGTCACTTTCTCATCGCCCAGCAATTCCGCCGCCGCATCGCGCACCGCCAGCCCGGCCAGCAGCGGCACCTGGTGCGGCGATAGATGCTCTTCAACCGGAAACACGAACGTCACGGTGATCGTCCCACCCCGCGCCGGCGACCACCACGAATTACTCCCGCGCCCGCGCCCCGCGATCTGCCGCCCGGTGAGCACGATCGCCGGCGCGTAGAGCTCCCCGCGCCGCCGCAACTCCGCCGCATGATCGTTCGTGCTCCGCAGGCGGGGGAACCAGTGGAGCTTGAAGGGTTTAATGCCGCGGCGCAGGTGGTCGAGATGGAAGGAATTGATGCTCATCAACCGCCGGAATCTACGGGAGTGCGTCCACCTTCGCCTGGACGAGCCGCATTGTTTTCCCGGACGTCACCAGCGAAGCCGACCACATTGTCCGTTGCCAGCATGGCGAGCCAGTTCGTCACGACGGCGCTGCGCTGATTCAGATGGGTGACAGGATGCCCGCGCGGATGCCATGGAATCGGAACGCAGAACGGCGGAGGCGGATCCGCAAACGTCGTCGTGATCGCCGCCACCACTAATTTCTCGGCGTCGGGGATTTCTTCATCCGAAGTGAGAATCGCCGCCGGACGCAGCTTGCCGTAGCCATTCCGATCCTCAATCCATGCGAAAACGATACGGCCATATCGAATGGAAGGCCGCGCATTCGCCAAGCGAGTCTAGTCCTTGCGCGGGGTGAAGGGCAGGTCGGTCTGATCGAACCAACTCTGCGGTGGCGGGTTCTTCTTCGCGAGCTTGAGCAGCTTCGCGTTCGACGCTTTCGCCGGCGCGCGCTTCGGCGGCGTTGCCTTCAGCGGCCGTTTTGCGCGAGTGGTGGTCGAAGCCATAGCAAAAGTATTGCAAACCAACTGCTGACGGTCAAATACAACGTGGAAATGCGTTACTTTTTGGATGCAGGCGCGTCCTTCGTCTCCGCTTTCCACAACGACGGCGCTGGCGCCGCGCCTTCGAGGACGACCAGCAGATCGCCCGCCGAGACCGTCGTCCCCGCCTTCACCGGCACGTCGGCGACCTTCGCCTCGCGCGGGCTGTAGACGGCCGTTTCCATTTTCATCGCCTCGATCGACAGCAGTCGCTGGCCGGCCTTGACGGCGTCGCCTTTCTTGACCGCGACGCTCGACACTTTGCCGGGCATCGGTGCGCCGACGTGGTTGGGGTCGTCCACGTCCGCCTTCGGTTGCTTGTGCAGGTTGCCTTCGACGGCGCGGTCGGCGACGACGACTTCGCGCGGTTGGCCGTTCAGCTCGAAGAAGACCGTGCGCGTGCCGTCGTCGCGCACCTCGCCGGTCGTGAGATAGCGGACGATCAGCGTCTTCCCTGGCTCAATCTCGACCGAAATCTCGTCGCCGCCCTTCAGGCCGTAGAAAAACGCGGGCGTCGGCAGGACGCGGGTGTTGTCATACAACTTCGTGTGCTTCTCGAAATCGAGATAAACCTGCGGGTAGAGCACGTACGACAGCACATCGACGTCGCGCGGCTCGTGATGCGTTTTGCTGGCCAGCTCTTTGCGCTTCTCCTCGAAATCGACCTTCGGTAACTTCGCGCCGGGACGACCCTTCAGCGGCTTTTCGCCCGCGGAATCGAGAATGATCTTCTGCAGCACCTTCGGCCAACCGCCGTCGGGGAAACCAAGGTGCCCCTGCATCATCTCGACCACGCTGCGCGGAAAATTGTGCTTCTTCGTCGGGTCGAGGATGTCCATCGCGCTCAGGCCGTTCGTCACCATGAAGAGCGCCATGTCACCGACGACTTTGGAAGACGGCGTCACCTTCACGATGTCGCCGAAGAGCTCATTCACGTCCGCGTACGTCTGCGCGACTTCGTGCCAGCGATCCTCCAGATGCAGGCCCTTCGCCTGCGCCTTGAGATTAGTGAACTGCCCGCCGGGCATCTCGTGCAGATAAACTTCCGCCGTCGGCGATTTCAAACCCTCCTCGAACGGGTAATAAAACTCGCGGACGGTCTCCCAATATTCGCTGAGACGATTCAGCGCCTCGAGATTCAATTCCGTATCCCGCGGCGTGTTCGCCAGCGCGGCGACGATCGAATTCAAATTCGGCTGGCTCGTCGTGCCACTCATCGACGACAGCGCCGCGTCCGCGATATCCACGCCCGCATCCGCCGCGCGCAGGATCGAGCCGGCGTTGATGCCGCTCGTGTCGTGCGTGTGAAAATGAATCGGCACGTCGACTTCATCTCGCAGTGCTTTGACCAGCGCGTACGCCGCGTACGGCTTGCACAGCCCGGCCATGTCCTTGATGCCGAGCACGTGCGTGCCCATGCTGACAAGCTCTTTGGCCATCTTCACGTAATACGTCAGCGAATACTTCGTCCGCTTCGGATCCAGAATGTCGCCCGTGTAGCAGATGGCCGCTTCGCAGATCGCATCCGTCTTGTCGCGCACCGTTTCGATCGCGACCTTCATGTTCTCGGTCCAGTTCAGCGAATCGAAAATGCGAAAGACGTCGATCCCATGATCGGCCGCACGCTTGGTGAATTCGCGCACGACGTTGTCCGGGTAATTCGTGTACCCCACCGCGTTGCTCGCGCGCAGCAGCATCTGGAACAAAATATTCGGCACCTTGATGCGAAGCTGATCGAGCCGGTCCCACGGATCTTCCTGGCAGAAGCGCATCGACGTGTCGAACGTCGCGCCGCCCCACATTTCCAGGCTGAACAAGTCCGGCGTCAGGTGCGCGACCGCGTCGGCGACCTGCAACAAATCATGCGTGCGCACGCGCGTCGCCAGCAGCGACTGATGCGCATCGCGCATCGTCGTATCCGTCAATAAAAGCCGCTTCTGCCGCCGCACCCAGCCGGAAAATTTCTCCGGCCCCATCTCCAACAGCCGATGCCGCAGGCCCGCCGGCGGGGCGGTCCCTTTCTGAAATGACGGCACGATCGGCTCGCGAAATTCCTTCTTCGGATCGTATTTCCCCTTCACGTCCGGCCGACCGTTGATGATCACGTCGCCGAGGTAATGCAAAATCTTCGTCGCCCGATCCCGCCGCGGCCGAAAGCGGAAAAGCTCCGGCGTCGTGTCGATGAACGTCGTCGTCGCTTCCCCTTTGACGAACGCCGGGTGCAGGATCAGATTTTCCAGGAACGGAATGTTCGTCTTCACGCCGCGAATGCGAAATTCGCGCAGCGCGCGGTCCGTCCGCTTCACCGCCTCGTCAAACGTCGCGCCGCTCGAAGTCAGCTTCACCAGCAGCGAATCAAAGTACGGCGTGATCACCGCGCCGCTGAACCCGTTCCCGCCATCCAGCCGCACCGCATATCCGCCCGCGGACCGATACGTCGTGACGCGCCCGTAGTCCGGGATGAACTGGTTTTCCGGATCTTCCGTCGTCACGCGGCACTGGATCGCGTAGCCGCTCGTCTCGATCTTGTCCTGCCGCGGGATGTGGATCGGCGTCTCGTGCAGCTTGAATCCCTGCGCGACGAGGATCTGACTGCGCACGATGTCGATGCCGGTGACGACTTCCGTCACCGTGTGCTCGACCTGGATGCGCGGATTAACTTCGATGAAGTAAAACTCACCCGAATCCGCGTCGAGCAGGAACTCGACCGTGCCGGCGTTGCGATATCGCGCCGTCTTCGTCAGCCGAAGTGCCGCGTCGCAGATTTTTTCGCGCAGCTCGCGCGGCAGGTTGATCGACGGCGCGACCTCGACGACTTTTTGATGCCGCCGCTGCACCGAGCAATCGCGTTCCCACAGGTGAACCAGGTTCCCGTGCGCATCGCCGATGATCTGCACTTCGATGTGCTTCGCCCGGCGGATGTATTTTTCGACAAACACTTCCGGCCGACCAAACGCCGCCCCCGCTTCACGCTGCGCCTCTTCAAGTTTGCCTTGAAGTTCATCCGCGTTCAGGACGACGCGCATCCCGCGTCCGCCGCCGCCGAAGCTCGCTTTGATGATGACCGGATATCCGATCTCCTTCGCGGCCTTCTTGACATCGGCGACCGACGCGAGCCCATGCTCCGTCCCCGGCACGGTCTGCACGCCCGCCTTCGTCGCCAGTCGCTTGGCGGCCGTCTTGTCGCCAAACGCTTCGAGCAGCTCCGGCGTCGGCCCGACGAACGTGATCCCGTTCTTCTCGCACGCCCGCGCGAAGTCCGCATTTTCGGATAAGAAGCCGTACCCCGGATGGATCGCGTCGACGCCGTGCTCTTTGGCGACCGCGATGATCGCGGGGATGTTCAGATAACTCTTGACCGGCTCCCCACCCTCGTGCGGCCCGATCAGGTAGGACTCATCCGCCTTGAACCGATGGAGCGAAAACCGGTCCTCATACGAGTAGACGGCGACGGTGCCAAGCCCCAACTCCGTCGCCGCGCGAAACACGCGAATCGCGATCTCAGACCGGTTGGCGACGAGCAGTTTCCGCATGAAATCCTTATGAAAGCGCTTCGAAACGCGGGCGCGGTATTGTGGGGGAGGTCCATCAATTTGCAAGCGGAGCGAATCGCCGCAGTTCCGCCTGCAGTTCGCGCAGAACCGTCGCCCAATCGCCCGCCGTTTGCTGCCGAAACAACCGCATCGTCGGGTACCACGGCGAGTCCGTCCGCTCCAGCATCCACCGCCAGTCAGCCACTTTCGGCAGCAGCACCCAGACCGGCTTTCCCAGCGCGCCCGCGAGATGCGCCACCGATGTATCGACGGTGATGACCAAGTCGAGCTGCGCGATCAACGCCGCCGTGTCGGCGAAGGTTTGCAGGCGGGTGGTGTGGTCGATCAGTTTCAGCTTCAGCGTCGAATCGGACATCTGCCCGGCGGCGGGGCCTTTTTGCAGGTTGAAGAAGGTCAGGTGCGACATCGCGGCCAGAGGCTCGAACTCGCGCAGCGGAATCGAACGATTGCGGTCGTTGGCGTGCTTGGGATTCCCGGACCAGACCAGCCCGATGCGGTTGTGCGGCGCTTCGGACGCCAGCTCGGTGGACCATTTTTGCGCGCGGTCGGGATCGACGGAAACGTACGGCACGTCCGCGGGAATGGTCTCCAGCGTCGTGCCGAAGAGGCGCGGCAGATCGAGCACGGCCGCGTGAACGTCGAAGGGCGGCGGCGCGTGTGGACGGGCGATCACCTCGGCGACGCCGTCCACCGTCCGCAGCAGGTCGGCGAGGTTCGGCGGACATTCGACGATCACCCGCGCGCCGCGCGCCGCCAGCAGCGGGGCGTAGCGGATGAACTGAATCGTGTCGCCGAGGCCCTGCTCGGTGTGGATCAAAAAAGTTTTGCCCGCGACGTCTTCGCCGTTCCACGCCGGCTGGGGGAACGTCCGCCCGTGAACGTCGAAATCCTTGCAGGCGAGGCGAAAATGATAGTCGGCGAAGCCGCGCGGCAAATCGCCGGCGGTCAGCAGCCCGAGCCCGCGGAGGAAGCGCGCGTCCGGATCGTCCGGCTTGATCGCGACGGCGCGCTCGAGCAATTCGAGCGATCGCGCCTGCTCGCCGCGCAGTTGCAGCGCGCGACCAAGGTTCGTCAGCGCGTCGAAATAGTTGGGGGACAGCTCGACGGCCGCCTGCCAGTGGACGATCGCTTCGTCCATCTCTTCCAGCTCGCTGAGCACGTTGGCGAGATTGTTCTGCGCGGCCGGGAATTTGGGATTGAGCTGCACGGCGCGGCGAAGGACTTTCGCCGCTTCGGAATGTTTGTCCTGCTTCGCAAGCGCCGCGCCGAGGTTCGCGTGCGCTTCGGAAAAGTCCGCCTTGAGCTGGATCGCGCGCTGCCAGGCGAGAATGGCGGAATCGAGTTTCCCCTGCTGAACCAGCGCCAGCCCGAGCGCGTTGTGTGCCGGCGG
>JAXDMN010000171.1:0-25271 GCA_034666045.1 Phycisphaerales bacterium
GGCGGGATGCGATAGCCGGCGTAGGCGTGGCTGTCGATCCGCACGCCGGGTCCGCCGGGCAGGCGGAGTTCTTCGATCAGGCCCGGCGACGGCGCGAAGTTGCGCGCCGGGTCTTCGGCGTTGATGCGGCACTCGATCGCGTGGCCGATCTGCGGGATGTCCTTCTGCTTGAAGCTCAGCGGCATGCCGGACGCGATGCGGATCTGCTCCTTGATCAAGTCGATGCCGGTCACCTGCTCGGTCACCGGATGCTCGACCTGAATGCGCGCATTCACTTCGAGGATGTAAAACTTCTGGTTCTTGTCGACGAGGAATTCGACCGTGCCGGCATTCGTATAGCCGGCCGCCTTGATGAGCCGGACGGCGGATTCGCACAGTTCCTTGCGCACGTCCGGCCGCAGGACCGGGGATGGGGATTCTTCGACGAGCTTTTGATGCCGACGCTGCATCGAACAGTCGCGCTCCCACAGGTGGACGGCATTGCCGTGATGGTCGGCGAGGATCTGCACCTCGACGTGCCGGCCGAATTCGACGTACTTTTCGATGTAGACGGTCGAATCCTTGAAGGCGTTCTCCGCCTCGGCCCGCGCCTGCTTGAAGCCGGCGCGGAGTGAGACGTCGTTGTGCGCCACGCGCATGCCGCGTCCGCCGCCGCCCGCCGCCGCTTTGATGATGACGGGATATTCGATCTCCTGCGCGATGCGCAGCGCAACTTTCTCGTCATCGACGGCGCCGTCGCTGCCGGGGACGGTCGGCACCTTCGCCTTCTTCGCCAGCCGCTTGCACTCGACCTTGTCGCCGAGCAGCGCCATCGCCTTGACCGGCGGGCCGATGAATTCGATGCGACAGGAGCGGCAGATCTCGGCGAAGTGGTCGTTCTCCGCGAGGAAGCCGTAGCCGGGATGGATCGCCTGCACGTCCGCGATCTCCGCGGCGGAAATGATGCGCGGGATGTTCAGATACGAATCCGCCGGCGGCGCATCACCGATGCAGATTGCCTGGTCGGCGAGCTTGAGGTACGCGGCGTCCTTGTCGGCCGTGCTGTAGACCACGCACGTCTGCACGCCCATCTCGCGACAAGCGCGGATGATCCGCAGGGCGATTTCTCCGCGATTTGCGATAAGGATTTTGGAGAACATTTACGGCTTCACCAGGAACAGCGTCTGCCCGAACTCAACCGTCTGCCCGTTCGTGATGAGGATCTTGGCGATCGTGCCGTTGCACTCGGCCTTGATGTTGTTGAAGACTTTCATCGCCTCGATGACGCAGACATCGGTGTCGTCATCGACGCGCGTGCCGACGGAGACGAAGGGTTTGGCGTCGGGGGACGGGGAGGAGTAGAAGGTGCCGACCATGGGGGATTTGATCGCTGTCAGACCTGCGTGTTCGTCGGATGCACCACTCGCAGCCCCGGACGCGAGTCCGGGGGAGGGTGCGTGTGTCGCGGGCGCTGCGTGCGGGATCGCGTAAGCGCCGGAGCTTCCGCTTCCGGCTACGAGCTGCGCACCGCGCTTGAGGATCACGCGCTTGTCACCGTCGCGCACGTCGACGGTGTTCAGGTCGTTGGCTGCCATCAGCTTGACCATGCGCTCGAGCAGGGAGACGTCCATCGGGCTGCTCGACGATGCGGACGACGACGATGACGACGAGTTGTTTTTCGCGGCTTTCCCGCCGTTTCGCGATTTTTTATTCAATGTGGCAACCCTCGAAGGTCTTGTCGAGCGACGAGAGAACCTCGCACCCGCTGTGGGTGATCAGCACGTCGTCCTCGATGCGTACGCCCCCCTCGCCCGGCAGGTAAATTCCCGGCTCGACCGTCACGATCATCCCCGGGCGGAGCTCTTCTTCGCCGCCGGTCTTGCGCAGCGTCGGGAGCTCGTGAATGTCGCGGCCGATGCCGTGACCCAAACCGTGTCCGAAATACTTGCCGAAGCCCGCACCCTCGATCACGTCGCGCGCGACGCGATCCGCCTGCGTGGTCGTCACGCCGGGGCGGAGGAATTTGATCGCGGCCATCTGGGCGTCGTAGACGACCTTGTAAATCTGCTTCATCTTCGGGCTGACGCGCCCGACCATCAGCGTGCGCGTCAGGTCGGAGCAATACCCTTTGACCAGCGCCCCCCAGTCGATCAGCAGCGGCTGATCGCGCTGCACGAGCGTCTCGCCCGGGCGATAGTGCGGGAGCGATGAGTTCTGCGCGGCGGCGACGATGACGGGGAAGCTGCTGTTGCTCGCGCCGCGACTGCGCAGCTCGAGCACGAGCAAACCGGCGAGATAGTTCTCGGTCTGGCCCGCCTTGATCTCGTCACGAATCGCTTCGAACGCTTCCTCGGCGACGGCGACGCTCTTGCGAATCAGGTCGACCTCGTGATCGTCCTTCACCTTGCGGATGTTGGACATCACGTTCTCGAGCGGGACGAGCTCGACGTCCATGTTGGCGGCCTTGAGCGCGCGGGCCAGCGCGTCGATCTGCCCGACGGTGGCGAAGTTCGCCTCGAAGCCGATCCGCCTGCACTTGGCCGGGCCGATCGTCTTGATCAGAGCGTCTTCCATCTTCCCGTCGCGGATGGTCATCTTGAGCCAGCCCGCTTCGATCTGGGCCTGCTCTTCGTAACGAAAATCGGTGACGAGGTGGATGTCCTTCTCGGTGACGAGCCCGATGGAGTCGTCGCCGGTGAAGTTGGTGAGGTACGCGAGGTCAGGCGGATGGGTGAGGAGCAGCCCGTCGATCTTGAGCGCTTTCATCGCGTCGCGCACGCTCTTGTGACGGACTTTGAGATACGCCTTGGCTCGGGATACGACCGTCGTCTGCATGTTGGTTGTGTTTCCTGCTTTACGGCTAAAAAGGCCGTGGCAGAGTATCGGCAGGGGGCGGAAAGTGTCAACGGAAGCGGTCGTCTCAGGGATCCGGCGGCGGGGTTGACGGCGGCGGGAGCGGCGGCGGGGGCACTATTGCATCAAATGAACGGTAGCTTCGCGGCCGATAACAAACCGCCGTGTGCGCCCATTGGTCATGCCAAGCCAGGCGGTCGTCGTTCGCCGCGTGCAGGCAGCCGATGAAGATGATCAGGTTCATCAGCCCCGCCAGCCAGTACAGCAGCGCGAAGTCGCTCAGCACGAACAGCAGGGTGAGGATGAAACCCATCCACTTCGTCGACCATCGCAGCACGCGCGGCCAGAACATCGCCGGCGCGCAATCCTGATCGCTGATGCGCAGCCGCAGCAGCATCTTTCCGGGTGTCGCGCCGGTCCAGATCTCGAGCGTGGAGTAGGCAAGCAACGCGGCGTAGAGAATGGCGCTCATCCCGGCGTCCGGCATCGTCAACGGCACCAATACGCCGATGCCGCCGGCGATGCACAGCATCGCGATGAAGTCGATCGTCGCGGACAGCACTCGAATCCAGAACCCCGCTCGATGTGGCATGGCCGATCTCGCCCCTTTGTGGCCCGCACGGTAAATTAGGCGGCACGAACATGTCAACGATCGGCCGCGTCACGCGCCATCTCGTCCAAGCGTTGAAGAAGGTGCGCCTCGCCGCGCTCGTGCTGACGCTGATTGTCTCCGCCGCGCTCGGCTTCGGCATCAGCGGCGGCGACGTGCAGCGCATGCGCGCGTTCGGCGATGCGGTGCGGCGATGGCAGGTGAACCCGGATTTCCGCGCGGTGCAGCGCGAATACGTCACCCTCGGCGTCGAAGCAATGCGCGGCCGCTGGTGCGCCGTCTCGGCCGAACGCGTGGTGCTTGCCGTTCGCTCAGTCCCGGGACTGCCGGCGTACATCTCCGTGAACGAATCGTCTGCCGCGCACTATCGCGCATTCTCGACCGGCGAATTGTCCGCGCATCTCCACTTGACCGGCGAGCAGGGCGTGACGGCCGGCGTGGAGATGATCGAAAAGCTCGCCGCGCACAATCCACCGACGGATGGGGAGATCGTGGAGTTCCTGGACGGGTTCAAGCTCCCGGTAAAGATCGTGACCGACGCCGGCGCGATCTTGAGCGTCCGCCGCCTGCTGGCCGACACGCAACAGCCGCCGCGGCCGTTTACCGTCCGCGACGATCTCCTCATCGCGCTACGCCGGCATGTTCCCCCCGACTTCGATACGATGACCCGCCCCCAGCAGGCCGACATGCTGCGCGGCCTCGACGATGTGATCAAAAGCGCAGACCCAGAACTCTGGCGGACGAAACAGGTGAGCGACTTCCTCGGCGGCATCTGGGCGCAGGGCTATGGCCAGATCTATCTCGACGGGATCGAATGGCTGATGTGGATTCGAACGGCAGCGCGCGTCGCGATGGTTGTGGCAATGGTTCTGCTGGTCTGGCTTCTCGTGCGCTCACACCGTCCAAGTGTGACCTGTGTCGCGGTGGGTCACCTCGATCCCGGGCCGCTCACTTCCGGCGATAAGGCGAAATGACAGTGGCAACGCGCCATGGAGTCATCACCTGATGAAAACTGCGACGAGCCCCGCCTGCCCTCATTAGCCTACCGCTTGATCCGCGCGCTCCCGCCGCCGGCGATGTGGGTGAGCTCTTCGAGGGTGATCTGGCTGGTGTCGCCCATGGTGCTCATGAGCAACGCGCCGTGCGCGACGCCGAGGTTGACGCATTCCTGGGGGGATTTGCCGGTGAGGAAGCCGTAGGTGAAGCCGGAGGCGAAGCCGTCGCCGCCGCCGACGCGGTCTTCGATTTCCAGGTTCTCGAAGTTTGGACCGTCGTAGAACTTTCCGTCGGCCCACATGATGGCGGACCAGTCGTTGATCGTCGCCGTCTTCACGCCGCGCAGCGTCGTGCCGACGACCTTGATGTTCGGGTAATCCTTGACGACGCGCTCGACCATCTTCTTGAACGGCCCGACGTCCAGCGCGCCGGCCTTGTGGACGTCGACGCCTTCCGCTTCGTAGCCGAGCACCTGCTCGAAGTCTTCCTCGTTGCCGATCAGGCAGTCGATGTACGGGACGAGCGGCTTCGTCGTGGCGATCGCGTCTTTGCTGCTCCAGAGTTTCGAGCGGAAGTTGAGATCGTACGAGACGATCGTCCCGGCCTCGTGCGCCGCTTTGACCGCTTCGGCGACCACTTGCCGCGTGGTCTCCGACAGCGCCGAGTAAATCCCACCCGTGTGCAGCCAGCGAACGCCGTCTTCCTTGAACAGTTTTTTCCAGTTCACATCGCCCGGCTTCATGCCGCTGGTCGCGGTGTGGCCGCGGTCGTAGAGCGTGACGCTGCCGCGCTTGGCGACGCCGACTTCGGTGAAGTTCAGGCCGATGCGGTCCTTTTTGCCGACGCCGTCGTACTTCCTTTCGACGACGTACTCCGTCGACATGCCGACCGCGCGGGCGTGGTTGCGGACGATCGCGCCCATTGGCGATGAATTCAGCCCGCCGACCCATCCCGTTCGCAGCCCAAGCCGCGCGAGCGCATACGAGACGTTGTACTCCCCGCCGCCGACCCACACTTCCAGCATCGGCGCGAACTCGATCCGCCCATGTTGCGGCGGCGAGAGACGGAGCATGCATTCGCCCAGGCTGACGAGGTCGTAGCGGCACTCTTTCGCGTCGCGAATCTTCACGTTGGCGGCCTCCGGAAAGGGGGTTTGCCGGCGAATTTAGGGGCTGGCGGCGGCGTCTGCAAGTCCGGGAAACGCCGCGACGTACGATGCGCAGCGGGCGGCGGCGCCGTTGCCGCTGTGACGGCGGGAACAACTTGCCCAACGTTCGCGGCGCTGCGTCTGATAACCGCGGGCGCGAGATTTTTGGCGCTGCCGGGAATTTGCTTCCCACGGCAAATTGGGCACAGTCACTAGTCACCGGCCGCGCGACGCGCGTTGCGTCGCCGCCGGTTGGGTGAGCCAGCGGGCCACGCGAACGCAAGGTGAGTCGTTCGCGTTGGGGACTCTTGATAGCGGTGTCGTTCCGCGCGACACGCCGCTCCACGTCGTGCACTCGGCTTCGCGCCATTTTGGAGGAAAGAACATGAATCGCCAGATCCCGTCTCTCTTGAGTACCCGGTCCTGCGTCCTCGAATCGCTCGAGCGTCGCGCCCTCATGGCCGCCACGATTTCCGGCACGGTCGTGCAGGACGTCAGTGGCAACGGGTTGAGCATCGACGACACGCCGCTCGCCGGCGTCGTCGTGAAGCTGTACAGCGACAAGAACGCCAACGGCACGCTCGATGCGAGCGACGGCGCCGCGCTGTCGAGCAAGACCTCTGCCGCCGGAACCGGCGCGTTCTCGTTCACCGGCCTGTCGACCGGCAAGTACCTGCTCCAGGAAACGCCCGGCGCCAACCAGGTCCGCACGGCGCCGGTCCTGAGCAACACGATCGCCGTCAACGTCACCAAGCCCAACGCCACCTACGGCAGCAACGTCTTCGCGAACTACGTCAAGACTTTCGACCGGACAGCGCTGACCAACATCAGCTACACGATTAACGGCACCAAGACCGTCACCACGCTCAGCGGCAACGTGAAGGAAGGCGACGTCGTCACCGCCAACTTCACCGTCAAGCCCGGCAAGACCGTCGAGCTCTCGCTCGTCTCGTACATGGCCGATGCGCCGTTCTCCAATGCGGGCAACCTGCAACTGCAATTGATCCATGACGTCGAGACCGGCACGTTCGGGCCCGGGGCGCACAGCCTTACCGTCGTCATCGCCGACTGCTACTTCCAGGTCGACTTCGTCGGCGGGAAGGCGATCAATCCGTTCGGCCCGGCCGGCAGCAACATCCTCTACGGCGCGCAGGGCCGCCTCATCAGCGCTGCGAACGGCGGCGACAACCCATGCGACCACCTCGATCACGAGATCGGTCGCATGACCGGCGGCGGAAGCATCTTCCTCAAGGCCGGCAACATCGGCGGACCGGCCGGAACGCGCGTCACGCACGGGTTCCAGCTCCACTGCGCCCAGAACAGCAAGACCGGCGGACCGATCGAAGACGTCAACAACCGCCTCGAGATCAACTGGAACAAGTCGAAGTTCCACCTCGATCATCTGACCAGCGTCGAGTGCTTCGACACCGCGATCGTCCAGGCCCCGCCGAAGAGCGCGCCGATCGACACGCTCGTCGGCGTCGGCATCGGGCGATTCAGCGGCACCTTCAACGGCAAGAGCTACTTCCAGGTCGACGCGAAGATCGAGTTCACCCTGACCGACGGTGGCCCGACCAAGGGCGAGCCGGGCATTAACGACACGTCCGATTACCGCATTGTCGTACTCGATGGCAACAAGGACGGCGTCGCGAATGACGCCGTCGTCGTCCTGGACACCAAGGGCGCGATCAAGATGACCTTCGGCAACCACCAGGCCCACAAGGAGATCACGCCGCTGACGCGCAACATCACGACCGTGGTGCACTGAACGGCGGCGATTTAGCGACAAACGCCAAAAGCGCGGGAAGAGGACATCCAAAACGGATGTCCTCTTCTCTTTTTCCGGGGGCGCGCGCACGTCGCATAGCGTCGCGCACGCGCGCACCGAAAAGTTTGCCCATCCTCTTCAACGTCGAGTCTGATAACCGTGATTTCCTCCGCAAATCGGCCTGTGCGGTATTGCTTGTGCTCGCTTCCAATTCATAGTCGAAGCACCGGCGCGGCGCGTGTGGCGCCCGCCGCTTCACTGAAAAAACTAGTGATTCATCGACGCGTCCGGCCGCGCTTCGTGCGCCCCGGCTCAAGGCGATGTTGTCGCTTCAGCTCTCCAGGAGGATCGGAAAATGAATCGCAGCGTGTCATCTCGTTCCACGTGTACGTTTGAGTCGCTCGAGCGCCGCGCGCTCCTGGCCGCCACGATCAGCGGGGCCGTCATGCAGGACATGAGCGGCAACGGCCTGAGCAGCGACGACCGCCCGTTGTCCGGCATCGTCGTGAAGCTCTACAAGGATCTCAACGCCAACGGCAAGCTCGACGCCAGCGACGGCGCCGCGATCAGTTCGAAGACCACCGGCGCGCTCGGCGTCTTCGCGTTCACCGGCCTCTCCACCGGCAAGTACCTCGTGCAGGACAACCCGGGCGCCAACCAGGTCCGCACCGCGCCTGATCTCACGAACGTCATCGGCGTCAACGTCACCAACACGAATGGCGTCTACACGAACAACGTCTTCGCCAACTACGTGAAGAGCTTCGACAAGACCGCGCTCAGCAACATCACCTACACGATCAACGGTAAGACGACCGTCACCACGCTCACCGGCAACGTCAAGGAAGGCGACAAAGTCACCGTCAACTTCACCGTCGCCGCGGGCAAGACCGTCGAGCTCTCGCTCGTCGCGTACAAGGCGACCGCGCCGTTCTCGAGCGCGACGAACCTGAAGGACCAGACCCTTTCCGACCTCGCGACCGGCAAGTTCACCGCGGGTCGGCACTGCCTGACCGTCACCGTTCCGAAGTGCTACTTCCAGGTCGATTTCGTCGGCGGCAAGGCGATCAACCCGTTCGGCCCGGCCGGCAGCAACATCCTCTACGGCGCGCAGGACCGCCTGATCGCGTTCGTCAACGGCGGCACCAAGTCGTGCAATTGTGAAATCCCGCCGGTCAAGCCCCCGTGCGAGCCCCCCGTGAAGCCGCCGACCTGCGAGCCGAAGGGCAAGGACAAGTGCGACAAGGACAAAAAGGACAAGGACGACTGCGAGAAGGACAAGAAGGAAAAGGAAAAGTGCGATAAGGAGAAGCAGGACAAGGAAAAGTGCGAGAAGGAGAAGCGCGAGAAGGAAAAGTGCGACAAAGAGAAGAAGGACAAGGACGACTGCGGCAAAGACAAGAAAGAGAAGAAGCCGAAGAACAAGTGCTGATCGGCGAAAGCTGATCGGTAGCGAGCAATCACCGGCTCCTGCGAGAAGGGGACGTCCACCATGGATGTCCCCTCTCTCTTTGGCCGGTTTGCGTCCGTTCCCGCGGACGCCCTTGCCGCGATAGGATCGCCGCCATGGCTGCGCGAAAAACAACGAAATCGACGAAATCGACGGCGGCGACAAAGACCACCCGGGCCGGGTCGCTCAAGGAATATCACCGCAAGCGCAATTTTTCTGCGACGCCCGAACCAAAAGGCGACGCCAAGGGCGATGCAAAACGCGCGGCCAAGGTGAAGGAGCGCTACTTCTGCGTCCAGAAGCATCTCGCCAGCCACCTGCACTACGACTTCCGCCTCGAGCACAACGGCGTGCTGCTGTCGTGGGCGGTGCCGAAGGGGCCGTCGCTGAACCCGAAGGACAAGCGACTCGCGATGCGCGTCGAAGATCACCCGTGGGACTACCGCGATTTTGAAGGCGTCATCCCGGAAGGTTACGGCGCCGGCATCGTCATGCTCTGGGACCAGGGCACGTGGAAACCCGCTCCCGGTTTCGAAGACGTCGACGCCGCGCTCGACAAGGGCGAACTGAAATTCACGCTCAACGGCGTGAAGCTCAAGGGCGGCTGGGTCCTCGTCCGCACCGGCGGCGGACGCTGGGGCAAACCCGCGCTTGATGATAAAGGCCAATCGCGCACCTGGCTCCTCATCAAGCACCGCGACGAGTGGGCCGGCGACGTGGACATCACGACCTTTGCGCCGCTCAGCATCAAGAGCAACGGCGATTTCCAGGACATTCTGGCGCAGGAGAATCCGAACGTCTGGGAATCCCACAAACCCGCCAGCGGCGGGGCGGCCGGGAAGATGCTGACCGACATCATCGCCAAGGCCGCAACGCTCAAGGCGAAGCGCGAGACGACGACGCATACGAAAAAACGCGCGACCGGCGCGGCGCGCCGCTAGCGCGCCTCATTTCATCGCCGCGTCGACGACTGTCTGCGGCTCCGCCTTGGCGCGGAGGAACTTGAATCCGATCGTCTTCGGGTTCTTTTCCAGGTAGTCGAGAATTCCCTGCTCGCGCACCGCCGGCTCGGCGGAGTGGATCATGTTCACCACGCCTTCCTTGCCGCGCGCGACGAGGCCGAAATGTCCGACGTACTGCTCGCGCTTGTTGCCGCGGACGATCTGGGCGACGTCGCCGTCCTTCAGCTCGGGCAGGATCGATGCGACTTGCTCGCGCGGAATGTACGTGCTGCTGATCGTGACGTCCGGAAGGTCCTGGCCGATGTTGTACTGCGCGAAAAACTTGGCCGGCTTCCACAGCAGGTGCATCGCAGACGCGGCTTTGCCATCGCCGAGCCGCGGCGTGATCTCTTCGAAGAGCCAGCCGTTGTTGACGTTCCAATCCGCCACGCTTTCGTGGTTGCGCGTCACCATGCCGACCTTGCCCTCCTTGTAGCGCAGCCTTTGCAGCGTGCGAAAGAAGCCGGGCCAGTCGCGCGACAGCGCCATCGCATAGGTGTGCTCGACAAACGTCACGCAGTCGCTCTTGTCCAGGCAGTACATCGGGTCCGGATCGAAGACTTCGTGCGGGCCTTCCCCGAGGAGGAAGATCTGGTACGGCTGCCCGATGTTCTTGCGCGCGAGGTGCATGACGCGTCGAATCGGATCTTTTTCGTCGTCGGCGAGAAACTTCAGGTAGGCGTCTACGTCTTTCTCGTTGAACGAGTAGAGCGGTGCGAGCTTGAGCTTCTTGATCGTGCGCGCCTTGCGCATCGGATTCACGACCGGATCATTCTTTTCCGGGGGATCCTCAGCCGCTTGAGTGGCGCTGGTAGTCGCTTGCGCCTTCGCGTCGGACTGAGCCAGTACCGGTGCGGACAACCCGAGGAGGAACAGGAGCGCGACGAGGTGGATTCGGTTCATAATCGTGTCCGGATTCGGAACTGAGTTGACATTTATAAGTGCGGGAACGACCTTTTTACAGTCCACTCCCGCGATTCAAAGGGCATACGGGTATGTATTTGCAGTCAAAGCGATCTGTTTCCACCGCCTCTCGCGCCGCCGACGCGCGCCGGCGCGGATTCTCCCTGGTCGAGCTGATGACCGTGATCGGCATCATCGGGATCCTGACCGCGTTATTGCTGCCGGCCCTCTCCGGCGCCCGCAAGGCGGCGCAGGCGACGCAATGCGCCAGCAACCTGCGGCAGATCGGGCAGGCGATGGTGAATTACTCCGTCGAGTTCCGCGGAAAATACCCACCCAATCGCGGCGAGCCGGTCTACACCTTCTGGTACCTCCGCGACACGCTGGGGCGTTACGTCAAGCAGACCAAGCCGGCGCCGGACGAACAACTGATCGACGGCGTCCTCGTCTGCCCGGGCGATTTGCAGGATTCCCGGCGCTCGTACGCGATGAACGTCTGGGCCAGCGGCGACGTCAGCCCGTTCGTGCGCGCGTGGGAGACGGCCAACCCGCCCAAAGGCAAGCTGTGGAACAGCGGCGTCGGGAACAGTTCGAACATGATCCTGGTGATCGAGTCGTTCTCCGCGCTGCACTGCCCGGAGTTCAAGCCGCCGTACATCGGGTACGCGCCGCCGGCGGTGGTCGGCGGAGTGGGGAATTCGGCGGGGCAACGTTTCTACTCCGTCGGCGGGTGGGGCAATTATGACGCCGAGCCGGAACGCTTCGGCGAGACCGCGTCGCACCTTGCGTATTTCCGCCATCGTCGCGCGAAGGAGCCAGGCGGTCTTGGCGACGCGATCGGGCGGCTCAACATCTGCTTCGCCGACGGGCACGTATCGCTCCACTCGGACAAGGAGCTCTTCGATCGCTCGACCGGTCGGAGCACCTATCTCGCCATGTGGACGCCCATCGACCACGAAGTGGACGACGCCTTTGCCCAGCCGGAGTAAGGGATTTCCGGCCTTCATCGGTCGTTCGATGCTCAGTGAGAATGTCCGGCCATGCGCGACGCGCTCTACTGGCTGGCGATCGTTCAAGCCGTCTATTTTGTGATCACCGGCATCTGGCCGATCGTTCACCTGCGCAGTTTCATGGCGGTGACGGGGCTTAAGATCGACTGGTGGCTGGTGAAAACGGTGGGGGCGCTGGTCACGGTGATCGGCTTGGCGATAGGCATCGCGGCGATGCGAGGGCAGGTCGGGGTCGAGATTTTCGTCCTCGCCGCCGGCAGCGCGGCGGCGCTCGGCGCGGTGGACATCATCTACGTCGCCAAGCGCGTGATTCCGAAGATCTACCTCGCGGACGCAGTTGCGGAGGCGGTCCTGATTGCGGGATGGATCCTCCTCTGCCGCGTTTAATGTGAGTTCTGCTGCTTTCGCGGGCGCGGACGGCGGCTGGAGCGATGCTGCTCGACCGGCGCATCCTCATTGGATTTGAGATCCTTCTCGAGCTTCTGGACGTTCGACACATGCGCGCTGTTCAAGTCCGGCGGATGTGACGACATGCCGGCGGATCGGCGTTGGTGCTCGTCCTGATGCTTCAGCTCGGCGTTGTTGCGTGGCATAGGTGCTCCTTCCCCGCTCTGGGAGGAGGCGATGCAGCAACGACGATGCCGCGCGACGGACGAGGCGAGCCGCTCAGTCTGATTCAGTCGTGCCCGCCGCCTTCACCAGCGGAGTGTCGACCACGTGCTCGGCGACGAACCAGACCTGAAGCTCGTTCGTGCGCACCACGTCGCTGATGAGCAGGTCGTTCGTTCCCTCGTCGCCGGCGTCGCTCGCCTGCTCGGCGGCTTCGCGCGAGGCTTTGAGAATCAGCTCGTGCGCTTCGAGCAGCCTGGTGATCTGCACCGGCACCTCTTCGCGTCCCATCGGCGGGCGCGGGATGCGCGTCATCTCGCCGACGTCCGCGCCCATCGCGACGCTGATGCCGCCGAGGATCTGGATCCGCTCGGCGACTTTGTCGATCAGCTCGTCCTGTTCCTCGGCGTGCTTATCGAAGAGGAGATGGAGCTGATAAAACGTGTGGCCGCTGACTTGCCAGTGGTGCTTCTTGTAGAGATCGCGCAGCGTGATCGTGTCGGCGAGGATGGCGTTGAGGCTGGCGGCGCTCTGCGCGCGGACCTTCTCGCTCAGCCCGATCGGCATGCGGATCATCTCGCCGAATTTTTGAATTTCGCGCGAGCGCTGGCGGAGGATCGGTTCCGCTTCGCGTTCCCGCGGCCGCTGACGGGCGGCGGCGGCTCCGTCGTCCGGGCTGGTGCTCGCGCCGTCGGCGCCGCGCTCGCGGCCGCGAATCCCGTTCGTCCCGCGCTGTTTCGTCAGTCGATGTTGTGCCATTGCCTGTCTCCTGAGTGAAGTCCCTGACCGTAGGCGACCGAACCGGCCATGTCAGCGGCGAAAACGGCGGATTACGACGCTACACTTGCCGGCGTGGAACACGTGGAAGGGCGACAATCCGTGCTGGCGGCGTTGCGGGCTCGGCAGCGACGCTTCGAAGTCGTGCTCGTGCGACACGATGCGCACGCGGAAAAGGTTCAGGATGTGTTGGAAGTCGCCGAGCAGATGGGCGTGCCGGTGCGCCGAGTCGACGGCCGCGAACTGGACGCGATGGCGCACGGCGCGACGCACGGCGGCGTGCTGGCGGTCTGCTCGGAGAAGCCGCGGCTGTCCGGCGAGCAGTTGATTCGTCTCGTCGAAACCCTGCGCGAGCCGCCGCTGCTGCTGTTGCTGGAGGGCGTCGACGATGCGCGGAATCTCGGCTTCACGCTGCGGACGGCCGACGCGCTGGGCGTGCACGCGGTGCTAATCAAGAAGCACCTGTGGGACTTCGATTCAACCGAAGTCGCGCGGCCGTCGTCCGGCGCGTACGAACGACTGCCGCTGGCGCAAATCGACGACGTCGAACCATTGAAACAGCTCCAGCGCCGCGGCTTGAAACTCTTCGGCTGTATCGCCGGCGCGAAGCGAACGATGTTCGACGTCGATCTCGGCGAGCCTGGCATCCTCGCGGTCGGCGGCGAGAAGCGCGGGCTGAGCGGCGCGGTCCGCTCGATCTGCGACCGATTGGTGACGATCCCGACGCGCGCGGGGGCGAGTTTGTCGATGTCACACGCGTCGGCCATTCTCATCGGCGAAGCGATGCGACAGCGGACGGGCAGCCTGCCCGCGGAGATCATGAATCAGGATGATTCCCCTGACGAGTGATTGGACGAGAATAACCCGCGCGTCATTGGCGGGTTCACGGTCACGCTTCATCGCCCGTTGGCCGATAACAGGAGAAGCATGCTGACGATCGTGCTGTTGCTCATCTCGAACGTGTTTATGACCTTCGCGTGGTACGGCCACCTCAAGCACAAGGGTGCGCCGCTCGTGTTGGCGATCCTCGTGAGCTGGGGCATCGCGTTCTTCGAGTACTGCTTCATGGTCCCGGCCAACCGCATCGGCAGCAACACGTTCACGACAACGCAATTGAAAGTGATCCAGGAAGTGATCACGCTGGTCGTCTTCACCGGGTTCTCGCTGCTCTATCTCAAAGAGCAGATGAAGTGGAATTACCTGGTCGGCTTCGGATTCATCCTGCTGGCGGTGTTTTTCGTCTTCCACGACTTCAGTGGTACGAAGGCGCCGACCCCGACGACGCCGATGGTTGCGCAGAAGGCCGAGTAGTATTTTATTATGACAGTCGACGTTGTTGCTCTTCCCCGCGAATTGAAACCGGGACAGCTCAAGAACCGCGCGTGCGTGGTGTTCGACGTCCTGCGCGCGACGACGACAATGGCGGCGGCGCTGCATGCGGGCGTCGAGGCGATTCATCTGTTTGACAATCTTGATGCGGCGCGTGCAGCCGCGGAGGCGTTCGGCGGGCCGCGGCTGCTGTGCGGCGAAGCACAGTGCGTCGCGCCTGCGGGTTTCGATCTGGGGAACAGTCCCGGGCAATTCCGCGCGTCACATCGCGGGGCGACCATGTTCATGTGCACGACCAACGGGACGCGCGCGCTGCTCGCCGCGCGCGAGGCGGCGGTGCTGTTCACTGGCGCGATCGTGAATGCGTCGGCCGTTGCGGAAGCCGTTCGCGCCACCGGACGCGACGTCACGCTGTTATGTGCCGGAACGAACGACGAGGTTGCGCCGGAAGATTTGATCGGCGCGGGAGCGGTGATCGCCGCACTGTCAGCGGATCAGCTCAACAGCGACGGGAAGGGCGCGCTGAGCGCGTTCCGCGCCAACCGGCATCGCCTGGCCGAATTCCTCAGCGAAACCGCGGGCGGGCGAAACGTTCGTGCGGCCGGTCTCGACGAAGATATCGCGTTCGCCGCCCGGCTTGATGCCGTGCCCGTCGTGGGCATGGCGGCGGGGGATCCGCTGGTTGTGACCCGCGCGTAGCTCATTTTTCATTCTCCGCCGAGTGAGCAGCCGCCTACAATTCACCGCTTGATCACTTCGCCCCGCAAACGCGTTGTCATCACGGGTGTCGGCGTGATCAGTCCCAACGGCATCGGCGTCGAAAATTTTTCGGCCGCGTGCCTCGCCGGTCGGAGTGGGATTTCGTCGCCGGTCGATCTCGACACAAGCGGCTTGCGCACGAGCGCTGTCGCACAGGTGAAGAATTTCGATCCCGCGACCGCGATGGATCCGACGGAAATCCGTCGCGTGCCGCGCATGGTGCCGATGGCGGTCGCCGCGGCGCGGGAGGCGATGGAAACCGCGGCGCTGCGGCTCGATTTGGACGACATCGAGCAGCAAAGAAAAATTGGCGTCGCGCTCGGCACCGGCGGCGGGGGGCTCGCCTTTGTCGAGGAGCAGTACAAGAGTTATTACCTCGAAGGCAAGGGCTCGCTCTTCTCGATCACCGCCGGCACGCACGGCAATCTCTCATCCGATCTCTCGATCGCGCTCCACCTGCGCGGGCCGAGCCACGTGCTGTCGACCGGCTGCACGAGCAGCACCGACGCGCTCGGGTACGCGATGATGCTGATTCGCACCGGCGTCGTGCCGATGATGATCGCGGGCGGCGCGGATGCGCCGATCTCGCCCGGCATCCTCACCGCGTTCGAGAAGATGCGCGTGGTCTCGACGCGCGCGTGGGCGGATCCTTCGAAGGCGTCGCGCCCGTTCGCGCGCGATCGCGACGGGTTCGTGCTCGGGGAAGGGGCGTGGATGTTCGTGCTCGAAGATCTCGATCACGCGCGCGAGCGGAACGCGCCGATCTTCGCGGAACTCGCCGGTTACGCGTCAACCTGCGATGCCTTTCATCGCGTGCAGATCGCGCCGGACGTCGTCGAGCCGGTCCGCGCGATCGAGCTCGCGCTGGCGGATGCGAATGTCGCGAAGGACGAGGTCGGCTACGTCAACCTGCACGGCACGAGCACGCAACTCAACGACAAGATGGAGACCGCCGCGCTGAAAAAATGCTTCAACAGCCGCGCGGCGCGGATTCCGATGAGCTCGACGAAGTCGATGATCGGCCATCCGCAGGGCGCGTGCGGCGCGGCCGGCGTGGCGGCGACGATTCTCTCGATGCGGGCGCGGCACGTGCACCCGACGATCAACCTCGATTCGCCCGATCCGGAATGCGATCTCGATTATGTGCCGAACGTCGCGCGGCAGCGCGATGTCGATATCGCACTCTGCAATTGCATCGCGTTCGGAAGCAAAAACAGCGCGCTCATCCTGCGTCGCCGGCCGGAATGATTTACCGCCGACGCCGACGCATGAACATCGCGAGTGGCGCCAGCAGCAGCGACATCGCAGCAGGTTCCGGGATCGCGTAGGTCACCGATAGCGTCGCAGGCGGCGAAAAGCCGGCTTCATTCGTGTAGAAGCCGAGCTGGTGCCCGTCCGCTGAGCCGAGGGCGACGATGCCGAGGTAGTCAGTCCCGCTGCTCAGCAGCGATTCGATCAACGTCGTGCTCAGGTCCACTTCGTACGGCCCCGTGGAGGTGGTGCTGCTGCCAACCGCGAGCAGGTTGAACATCTGGTCCTTGTCGGACAACTCGGCGAGCCCGTTGCCGGAATAGCCGTAGAGGCGGACGTTCGGCCCGTCGCTGCCGCTGTAGGTGATCGCCTGCAAGTTGAAGGCGATCTTCGCCGCCGTGATGGTTGCGCCATCGGGGACGCCGCCGAGGTGATATTCTAGGATGCCGCGGCGATCGACGTTGGCGCCGGGGAGGTACTGCGTGTTGATTGTGCCCTCGCCATCGGTGAGGACGTAGTTGACCATGTCGCTGGTCGAGACCTTCGCGTCGACGACCGGGCGGGAGACGACCGTGCCGGTGTCCGGGACGGTCGCGTTGACGGTCAGTTGCGTGGGTCCAAGCTGGCCGGCATTGCTGAAGCCAGTGCGGTAACCCGCCACTTCCGCGTAGCCCATCAGGCCGATGTGCGTCGAGCCGGCGGCGTAGCGCGACTGGAGATAGGCGACGTTGAGCGGGTCGAGGCGCGCGCCGCCGGTGAGCATTGGCCCGGTGCGCGCGACCTGGTTGAACGGGACGGTGCCGTCACCGGCGCCGTTGAAGACGCCGTTGCCGGCGTAGCCGTGAAAGTTGACGTCGGCGTTCACGGTTGTGCTGCCTTGCAGGGCGCTGACGTAGCTTTTGACCGCGGCGCTGTTGAGGGTGTAGCCCGGCGCCATCGCGGGCAGGCCGAACTCCCACACGCCGCGCGATTCGCCGAGGTCGTCGCGCACGACGTCGGTGCGACCGGCGCCGATCGCGGGCGGCGAGCCGGTGATGTACTCCTGTTCGAACGCGGGATTGACCGTGAAATTCACGTTCGCGGCGTCCGCCATCTGTACGATCCCGAGCGCGACAATGACAACGACGACGAATCTCGCCACCCAACCGCCCGTCTTCTGTTGCATCATGTTTGTCCCCTCGCTTGAAGATAAGAAATGCTGAACCGCCGGTAAAAAATACCGGCCACTTTTGCAGTTGGCTAGATGAATTCGTGGGTTGGCTCACGAACCGGCGAAGAATCGCGCACTTCTCGCAGATTCATGTCGAATTCGGTTCAAGATTGCTGGAAATGGGGCGGAACGTCCGATAGAAACTCAGCACCGGCATTTTCTTTGCGAACTTGTGGGCGGATGGACCCGTCTCACCCTTCGCGTGATCGCCAGCGGTTTCGCCGCCGCGCGAGAATTGCCGGGGCGATTGGGTGTCAGGGGGATCGCTTTGTTCGCAAGCACATGAGGGCCAAGGATGGCGACCACTCTGAAGACGCTGCGCTGGGCCGATCTGGCGGTCGGGATCACGATTTTCATCCTGGCGGCGCTGACCGGCTGCGCGAGCCCGAAGTCATCGACTTCGCCGTCGTCATCGTCTTTCCCCTCATCGAAGCCGCTGGCGGCGAACATTCCTGCGCCGAGTTTTGACGGTCCCAACGTGCTGCCTCGGTCGAGCGCGGGCTTGAAGACGCAAGTGACCGGCACGCCGCTGACTGGCTCGGCCGCGTGGAAACCGAAGGTGCCGGCGCGCGATTGGCGCTGGATCGTGATTCACCACAGCGCCACGCCGGCTGGGTCGATGGCGTTCTTCGACAAGGAACACAAGGCCAAGGGTTGGGACGGCGTGGGTTACCATTTCGTCATCGGAAACGGCACGAGCACCGGCGACGGACAGGTCGAAGTGACCGCGCGTTGGCCGCTCCAGAAGTGGGGCGCGCACGCGAAGACGCTCGATAACCGCTTTAACGAGTACGGCATCGGCATCTGCCTGGTCGGCAATTTTGACGTCGAGCGGCCGTCGCCAAACCAGATCAAAAGCCTTTCGCGTCTCGTGTCGTACCTGATGCAGACCTACCGGATCTCGTCGCAGAATGTGCTCGGGCATCGCGACACAAAGCCGACCGATTGCCCGGGCCGATACGTCAACATCGCATCGATCCGCACTTCCGCACTGGCGGCAATCGCCGGCGCCGACGGCAAGGCCGAAGCGACGATCGAAGACGACCTCATCCCCACCCAAACCGCCGCCGGCGGCGAACTGCTTACCGAACTGTCGCGCTGAGCCCATCCCACTTCCGGCAAATTTTTTACGCGCTGGAATCACTTCTGAGTTGATATAGACTCGTGCTCCGCGGCCGCACCGTGGGTCTCAATTCTGTTCGCGGCCGATTAGATGTTCAACCCATCGCAGATGCGTAACCAACGCCGCGGCGCGCAAGCTGCGCGCGTTGCAATTCGCGAAGAAGGAGGAGCAATGCGCCGTTCCATTTCTCACCGTCGCGGTCCTTCGGTACGTTCCAAGTGGAATACTTTGCTGCTGCCGCCGTTGATGCGCGTCGGCGTGGAGTCGCTCGAGTCGCGCGTGCTGCTCGCGGCGTTTTATCCTTCCCCGGCCACGCCGGACGGCGCGCCGTACAGCCTGCGCCAGGCTGTTATGACGTCGAACACGAACGGCCAGAACGACACGATCAATCTCAAGGCCGGCACGTACGAGCTGACCCTGCAAAACCTGCTCGGCCAGGAAAACTTCGCAGCGACGGGCGATCTTGATCTGAAGGAAGCGACGCGCACGGTGACCTTCAAAGGCGCGGGCGTGAAAAAGACCTTCATCGACGCGAACCAATGGGACCGCGTGTTCCAGGTCGACCCGAACGTCACCGTCATCTTCAAAGACCTGACGATTACCGGCGGCCTGGCGCAGGACGACGGCGTCAACGCGCGGCTGCCCGGCGAGAGCGATGCGCTCGGCGGCGGCATCCTGAGCTTCGGCGGGAACCTTTCGTTCTACAACGTCGCTATCAGTTGCAACACTGCCCGCGCTGGCGATCTCACGGTCGCAGGGGACGGTTTGAGCGCGTTTGGCGGCGGCCTGTACATCGAGAGCGGCACGCACAAGCTCGAGACACTCACCGTCGACCGAAACGCCGCAGAAGGCAGTGATGGCCTCGGCGGCTTCAGTGGCGGCAACGCGGGCGGCGGCGGAATCTTCGCCGCCGTGTTTGGCGCGACGCCGCTGAAGCTCACGTCCGTAAAAATCACCGACAACTGCGCGCTCGGCGGCGCCGGCGGCGCGGGCGCGTCACTGATCATCACCGGCGGCGACGGCGGCGACGGCGGCAATGCCTACGGCGGCGGCATCGATTCGCTCGCACCGCTCGCCATCAGCAAGTCGACCGTTTCCAGCAATCGCGCGGTCGCCGGCATTGGCGGCACCGCGACCGACGGAATCCCGGGCGGCAACGGCGGTGAAGGTGGCTACGCGCAGGGCGGCGGCATCTACGCGCAGGATTTTCTGTCGCTCAGCGCGACCGAAGTGAAGCGCAACCAGGCGCTCGGCGGCAATGGCGGCGGGGGCGGCGAATCGAGTCTCCTCCCGGGCGGCAATGGCGGCGATGGCGGCGACGCGCAGGGCGGCGGCGTCTACGTCCAGAGCGCGATCGCCATCGGCATCACCCCATCGACGCCCGCACCGCCGCCGACATTGCTGTCGCTCTCTGTCATCGTCAAAGACGGTTCGCGCGTGAACGAGAACATCGCCCGCGGCGGCGCCGGCGGCAATGGCGGCGACGGCGGCATGATCATCTCCTCTCCCGGGACGGGAGGCGCGGGCGGATGCGGCGAGGGCGGCGGCATTTACGCAACGGATGACGAAGAGCCCACAGGCATCACGACGAGTTCCGTTTCCTCGAAATCGAAGCCGCCGACTATTCCGCTTGCGATCGTTACGATCGACAACTCGTCCGTCTCGTATAACCGCGCGATCGGCGGCGCGGGCGGCGGTGGCGGGATTGGCGGCAGCGGCGGCGCGGCCGAAGGCGGCGGAATCTGGGTCAGCAGCCAGAGCATCCTCGCCCGGGCTGCAATCGAGCCCAATCCCGGCTCCCTCATCTACGTGCTCGCGCTCAACAAGGCGACGATCGACTGCAACGAGGCGTGCGCGGGCGACGCCAACAACCTCTCGCTTGCCGGCGGCGACGGCGGCAGCGCGTCAGGCGGCGGCGTCTTCGCCAGCGGATTCGTCTGGGCGAATAAATCGAGCGTTTCGAAGAACGCCGCGCTCGCTGGCGACGGCGGCGCGGGCGGCGCGGCCGGTTCGCTCTCTCCAGCCGGCTTCGGCGGCGATGGTGGCGAAGCCTCGGGCGGCGGGATCTTTGTCGGCTTCTCGGTGATGGTCGCCGAGTTGATCACGACCGACGCGACTCCGGCGACGCCCGCCATTGCGACACTGGTCGGCGTGACGCTGATCGATTCGGTTGTCAACTACAACAAGGCGGTCGCCGGCGCGGCCGGAGTCGGCGGCGCCGGCTCCACGCTCGGCGCCGCAGGCGCGGGCGGCGATGGCGGGCGCGCGTTCGGCGGCGGAGTCGCTTCGCTCTTCGGCGCATCGCTGACGCGCTCGGACGTCTCGTGCAACAGCGCAATCGGTGGCGCGGGCGGGGTCGGCGGCGAAAGCAGCACACCCGCATCGACCGGCGGCGCGGGCGGCGATGGCGGCGACGCATTCGGCGGTGGCATCTCCGGCGGTCGCGGGACCGTCTCGCTCAACAAGTCAACCGTCAACTCCAACGCTGCCACCGGCGGCGCGGGCGGCGCAGGCGGCAGGTCGAACAACATCGGCGCCGGCGGACAGGGCGGCGTCGGCGGTGACGCGCTCGGCGGCGGTATCCTTAGCTTCGCCGAGGTCTGCGTCACGTACAGCTCTCAAGTGAACAAGAACACCGCAACCGGCGGCGAGGGCGGCTACGGTGGCTACGCCCTTACCGGCGGTCGCGGCGGGGACGGCGGCGACGCGCTCGGCGGCGGAATCAACAGCGGCACCGGCGTCACCGTCGACGGCTCGAAAGTCTCCTACAACCGCGTGTTCGGCGGCGAGGGCGGCGACGGCGGCGGCGCCGGCATCACGGCGGGCGGAACCGGCGGCAACGGCGGGTTCGGCGGCACCGCGGGCGGCGGTGGAATCTACGTCACCACCGGCAGCGGCATCAATATTTCCTCCATCGTCGTGACGCCGAGCGGCGCGCCTGCTTCGGCGCCCGCGGTGGTGACGATCAAGAACTCAGAAGTGAACGGCAACTGCGCGACCGGCGGCGCGGGTGGTATCGGCGGGGCAGCCCAGACGCTGCAGGCCGACGCCGGCAACGCCGGGAATGGCGGCCGCGCCCAGGGCGGCGGAATCTTCGTCGGCCATCTGATCGTCATCCGATCGATCTCTCCACAGGATGTGGTCGCGGATGCAGCCGACGTCAACGTGTACAAGTCCAAAGTCAACGACAACGCGGCGATCGGCGGCGCGGGCGGCGCAGGCGGGGCCGCTGAAGACACCGGCGGCATCGGCGGCTATGGCGGCCACGGTGAAGGCGGCGGCATTTTCACCGGCGTCGTCTTTGGTGGGATTGAATTCAAGGACGTCACGCCGTCGGGACAACTGCCCGGCAGCAGCTCGGCGATCGTCATCAATTACTCCGACGTCAACAACAACAAGGCGCAGGGCGGCGCGGGTGGCGTCGGCGGCGTCGGCGCCGGAGTGGGCGGCGGACCGGGCGGCGCGGGCGGATTCGGCGGGGATGGCCGTGGCGGCGGAATCTTCGCCCACGACACCTTCTCGCTCAACAAGGCCAACGTCAACTGCAACTCAGCCATCGCCGGCGCGGGCAGCGCAGGCGGCGCGGCGACCTTAACCACCGGCGGCGCCGGCGGCGAAGGCGGCTACGGCGAAGGCGGCGGAATCTTCGCCCCGTCCATTCTCGATCCCGCCGTCGTCGATTCCTGCATCAACGGGAACACCGCGCGCGGCGGAAATGGCGGGACGGGCGGCGCCGGACCGATTGGCGGCGCGGGCGGACGCGGCGGCGATGCGGACGGCGGCGGCATCGGCGCGCCCTTCTTCGTCCTCGACTTCCAAAAGTCGCATGTCGACAACAACAGTGCATGCGCCGGCAACGGCGGCGCTGGCGGGAACTCGACGAGCTCGATCGGCCTCGGCGGCGAGGGCGGACGCGGCGGCGACGGTTTCGGCGGCGGGCTCAATGTCGACACCGTGACGCTCGACTGCTCGACCGTGTCGAAGAATAAGTTGTCCGCCGGCAATGGCGGTAACGGCGGCGCGGGCGGGCAAAGCGACGGCATCGGCGGCGCGGGCGGCGTCGGCGGCAACGCTGAGGGCGGCGGAATTCTCGCCGTCAATGAAGTCACGCTGAACAACTCGTCCGTCAATGCAAACGAGGCGTGCGCCGGGAATGGCGGTCGCGGCGGAACCGGAACGGTCGGCGGCGTTGGCGGCGGCACTGGACCGGCGGATGGCGGCGACGCCGAAGGTGGCGGCATCGCCGCCGATGGAGCTGTCACCTTGACTAATAAGTCCCAAGTGAATTGCAACAGCGCCGCCGCCGGCAAGGGCGGCGACGGAGGCGCGGGCGAGACGGGCGGCGCGGGCGGAAATGGTGGCGAAGCCGAGGGCGGCGGCATCGCGGCCGACGGCGACGTTAACCTCGACAAGTCCTCCGTCGACGACAACCAGGCGAGCGGCGGTCGCGGTGGTCGCGGCGGGCGCGGCACGGTGAGCGGCGGCGAAGGCGGCGTCGGTGGCAACGCCTCCGGCGGGGGAATCTTCGCCGAGGCGGGAATTACGCTCAGCAACTGTTCGTCCGACTCCGGAAACTGCGCCGAAGCGGGTGACGGCGGCGCGGGCGCGTCCTCGGCCAACAGCGGCACCGGCGGTCACGCAGCGGGCGGCGGCATGTTCGCCGAAGGCGCGGTCTCGGTCTCCGATTCGACCGTCTCGAAGAACCGTGCGAGCGGCGGTGACGGCGGAAGTGCGCCGAACGCAGCGCCGGGATCGGGCGGTGGCGGCGGCGGCGGTGGTGGCGGAGGCGGAGCCGAGGGCGGCGGCATCTTCAGCAACGGCAGCGTCGATGTCACCTGCTCGAGCGTTTCGTCGAATCGCGCGTCGGCCGGCGATGCGGGCGACGGCGCGGATGGAGCCAGCGCCGGCGGAACCGGCGGCGGCGGGGCTGGCGGCGCAGGCGGCGCGGGCGGTCAAGCCGGGGAGGGCGGTAGCGGCGGCAACGGTGGCACCGGCAACGGTGGTGGTGGTGGCGGCGGCGGCGGGGGTGGAGCCGGCGCGCAGGGCGGCGGCATCCACGCGGCCGGCAACATCACGCTCACGTCCGCCGACATCTCGTGCAACGAAGCGAACGCCGGCGATGGCGGGAACGGCGGAAGCGCGGAAGGCGAAGCGGCCGACGGCGCGGACGGTGGATCGGCGTCGGGCGGCGGATTGTCCGCCGGCGGCGCGGTCGTCGCGACCGACTCGACGATCTCGAAGAACAAAGTCACCGGCGGCGAGGGTGGTGACGGCGGATCCGGAGCCGGCATCGGCGGCGACGGCGGAAATGGCGGCGCGGCGCGCGGCGGTGGAATCGCCGCCACGACGATTGCTCTCGTCAACACCAACGTCTTCTGCAACGCCGCCATCGGCGGCGACGGCGGTGATGGAGGTGACGGCACGATCACCGGCGGCAACGGCGGCGCCGGCGGCGACGCGCAAGGCGGCGGCGTCTTTGGCGCGGTCGTTGGCGGAAACATCCATGACAACACCGTCCGCGCCGGCGAAGGCGGCGAAGGCGGCGATCCCAATGGCCTCGACGGCCCCGACGGCACCGCCGCCGGGCCCGACACCGCCCCCTGATCACTTATGTAAACCGGCGTCGCGCGCGAGAGAAGCTTCTGAAAGTCGCGCGCGACGCTATTGGCAATTCCCGCCCCAACCGGCTTGAATCTCCCACATCCGCGGCTAGACTTGGTTGCCTGTCCACGCAGTATTCGGGGTGTGGCTCAGTTTGGTAGAGCGCTTGGTTCGGGACCAAGAGGTCGCAGGTTCAAATCCTGTCACCCCGACTTTTGGCAGTGTGGGATCTGGTTGAAGGCAATCCGTGTAGGCGCGGCGCTCGCCATGCCGTGCATTCCACCGAAGTAAATCGTATCGGGACCGAACCGGCTATTGAGTCGGTCCAGCGTTCGCGCCAGGTTTAATCGCCGCTGCTCGGGAGGAAACAGTGGAGAACTCGCCGAGCCATTGGAAACCAAATCGTACAGAGTCACGGCGACCTGCGTCGGCCGGCCGCAGTTGGGTTGCCAGCGCCACAACGAATTAAATGCCTCGATCATCGTCTGCGTATCCTGGCACATCCCCAGGGCGATCGATGCGCTCCATCCCTCTTCACGAAACGTGTACGAAACGTACACCTCCATCTGCCCGGCCCAATAGTTGATGCGGCGCAGACGATCTCCCACCTTGTGAATCATTCGGATCAGAACCGCCCGGGCTCCCTGCTCGGTGCGAAGCTCAGGCGGGAGCACGTGCGAGTGTCCGATGGTGGACCGTTGCGTCGGCGCCTCCGGGAAGTCATGACCTCGCAACCAATACCACCATCGTTGCCCGACAATTCCGCCCCACACGTCTCTCATCTGCGATTCGGAAAGCTGGCACAACTGCGATACGGTCGTCACGCCCAGCGCGTTCAGCCGCTTGAGCATTCGCGGCCCGATGCCGGGCAGGTCATCGAGATGGAGCGGGTAGAGCG
>JAXDMN010000172.1:0-20813 GCA_034666045.1 Phycisphaerales bacterium
CAAGCCAACCGGTGGAACCGCGATCGATGACGCGCTGACCACCGCGCTGAAGTCGCGGCAAGAGAAGGATCGGCCGTTCATCGTGGTCTTCCTGACCGATGGCGCGCCCACGATCGGCACGACGAACGAGGACGAGCTGGTCAAGCGCGCGACGAAGCACGCCGACGACGTCCGCATCTTCTGCTTCGGCATCGGCAACGACGTGAACACCCACCTGCTCGATCGCATCGCCGACGGGACCCGAGCGGTCAGCAATTACGTCCTGCCCGACGAAGACATCGAAGTAAAAGTCAGCTCGTTCTACAACAAGGTCAAAGAGCCGGTCATGACCGACCTGCACGTCGCGTTCGGCGGCGGCGTTCGCGCGACACAGCTCTATCCCGCGAAACTTCCTGACCTGTTCAAGGGCGACACGCTGCTGCTGTTCGGCAGATACAAAGGGGACGGCGCCAGCAGCGTGAAGATCACCGGCAATGTCGAGGGCAAAGAGCGCGAGTTCACCGAGGACGTGAAGTTCAGCGATGAAGACACGAAGCACGCGTTCATCCCGCGCCTCTGGGCGACGCGCCGCGTCGGCTGGCTGCTCGATCAAATCCGCATGCACGGCGAATCGAAGGAGCTGAAGGACGAAGTGGTCGAGCTCGCGCGAAAGCACGGCATCGTCACGCCGTACACCGCGTATCTGATCATCGAAGACGAATCGCGCCGCAACGTGCCGGAGCTGTCGCGAACGTTCCGGGAACTGGAAGGCGACCGCGTCGCTGTCGACGCCGCGAAGGGTTTTTATGATTCCACGCTCGCCGAGGCGGCCACGCCCGCGCAGCGACAGGGTGAGAAGGCGGTCGGCAATGCGACGGAATATAACCGGCTGAAACTCGGCGCCAACGAGCAGCAGATCGCCGCCGCGCCGGCGACGGCCACGGTAAACGGCGCCGGCGCGAGTCGCTATGGAGGCGCGTTCGACGCGATGTCCAAATCCGCCGCGACCATGCCGGGCGCCGACGTCACCGGCTATCGCGCCCAGCGCAACTACGGTCAACAGGCCCGCGTCGTCAACGGCAAAGCGTTTTATCAGAACGGCAACACCTGGACGGACGCCGACGCGCAGAAGCAGACGACCAAACGTCAGCGCGTCCGCTTCAACAGCGACGAATATTTCCAACTCGCCCGCGCGAACGCGGCGAACGCGCAGTGGCTGTCGCTCGGGAATGAAGTCGACGTCGTCATCGGCGACACGCTGTACGAGATCCGCGATAACTGATGCGCCGCGCCCAGGTGGACTGCGTCACGTCATACCCAGCGGCGGCGCGGGCGGGGGCGGCGGCGGTGTGATTGACGGCGGCGACAGCGGCGGCGGCGGTTGAAGAGCGGGCGGCGCCGGCGGCGCGTCACTGCTGGCGACCGTGAACGGGCCAGTGAATTCAATGTTGCGAGGCTTGTTGATCTTCCACGCTTCCCACAGCGCGAAGCCGATGATCAAAATGCCGATGATATTCCCGGACAGGATTGGCGCGATGAACGCGACGATGACGGCGAGCACCGTCAGCGCCACTGCCGGAGCGCCGGGGTGTTCTTTTGCGCTCAGCGTGTACAGCTCCGGGACGTAGGTCAAGACAATGCAACAGTAGGTGATGACAACCGCGAGGATCTGGTACGCGAGGCCGCCGCGACCATCGGATCCCTTCCGCACGGCCGAGCCGACGGCCAAGCCCACCACGACGGCAATCAGCCCGAGTTGCATGTTGAACAATTTCGCGACGCCGTACCAGAGGAGCGCGCCTGCAAGCCCCGCGCCGATCCCAAACAGCGCCGCGCGGAAAAATCGGCGCACCGCCGATCCGCCGCTGGTCGCCGCGATGATCTGCTCGCGGCACGCCGGACAGACCACGAGCTCGCCCGCTCCATAAAACACGCCGGTGATCGGTTCCTGACATCCCGAGCACGCCGACCCGGCGGCTCGCGGCGTCGCGCTGCTGAACTCGGCGCGATCGAATTGCAACGGCTCGGTCGCGGTCGCGGGCGCCGGGGCCTGCTGCTGCTGCGGATTGTCGGACGGGACGGTCATGCGTCACAGGATACGCCATCGCGCGACGCCTAACAAAAACAGCGTTCGCCGCTACAATCGCCCACCATGGCGGAAACGCTCGTTCAGTTGCGGCACGTCGACGCAAACACCGAGGAATTCCTCGAGCAGGCGGCCGAGTCGAAATTCGACTTCCACCAGGTCAGCGTCAAGGCGGCGGGGGACGAGCGGCTCAAGACGGCGATCAACAACGCCGTCATGCGGCAATACACCGGCCGCCAGCTTCGCATGCTCGATCTGCCCGACCCGGACGGCCTGCGCGCCTTGGCCGGCGACATCAAGCAGCATGCGCTCGATCACCTCGATTACTACCTCGAACAACTCGCGACCAACGTCCGCAAGAACGGCGGCGTCGTCCACTTCGCGCGCGATGGCGAAGAGGCCAAGCGCATCATCGTCAACATCGCCGCCCGCGCGAACGTCACGCGCTGCATCAAGAGCAAATCGATGGTCAGCGAGGAGATCAACCTCGTTCACGCGCTCGAGCAGGCGGGGCTCGACGTCGTCGAGACCGACCTCGGCGAATTCATCGTGCAGATCAGCCACGACAAGCCATCGCACCTCGTCGCGCCGATCGTGCACAAGGACCGGGCGTCGATCGCGAAGCTGTTCAGCGAGTATTTCAACACGCCGTACAACGATGATCCGCGGGCGCTGACGATGCAGGCCCGCGTTTACCTGCGCGACAAGTTCCGCAGCAGCGATTTCGGGATGACCGGCGGGAATTTCCTCGTCGCGGAAACCGGGCAGCTCTGCTGCGTCGAAAACGAAGGCAACCAGCGGCAGAGCATCACCACGCCGCGCGTGCTCGTCAGCCTGGTCGGCATCGAAAAGGTCGTTCCGCGCATGGCGGACCTGGCCGTCATGCTCAAGTTGCTCTCGCGCAGCGCGACCGGGCAGCCGATCACGATCTACACGAACATCTTCGGCGGCCCGCGCCTGCCGAGCGAGAAGGACGGGCCGGAAGAATTTCATCTCGTCCTGATCGACAACGGGCGGAGCGAGATCCTCGCCAGCGAGGAATATCGCGAGACGCTGCGCTGCATCCGCTGCGGCGCGTGCCTCAACGCGTGCCCGATCTATCGGAAAATCGGCGGGCACGCGTACGGCAGCGTCTATCCCGGGCCAATCGGCGCGCTGATCACGCCATTGTTCCAAGGGCTCGGCAATTTCAAGGATCTGCCGCAGGCGTCATCGCTCTGCGGCGCTTGCTACGAAGCGTGCCCGGTGAAGATCAACATCCCGCGTCACCTCGTGAACCTGCGGCGTGACATCAACGCGCAGCACCTCAACTCGCCGATCGAACGCGCGGTCTATCGCTTCTGGGCGTGGTCGTTGAAATCGCCGTTTCTTTACAAAGTCATCAGCACGTTGCAGAAATGGGACCTGCGCGGGCGCGCTGAAGACACCGGCTGGGTGAACGATCTGCCCGCGATCGCCGCCGGTTGGACGCAGATCCGCGACATGCCCGCGCCCGCGCCCAGGACCTTTCACCAAATGTGGCGGAGGCGGCGAAAACATGCGTAAGGCGCCGCCCCTGCTGATGCTGCTGCTTGTCTCCGGCTGCTTTTCGCATCCGACGCGGACGGCCCGAACCGCAATCGATCCGGCGACGCCGCACGTTTCGGTCATGACCTTCAACGTGAACTTCGGCCTGGCGGGCGATGCGGCGACGGTGTCGGCGGTCGCGCAACAGGATGCGGATGTCGTGTTCCTCCAGGAGACGACGCCGCAGTGGCAGACGGTGCTGCAATTGCAATGCGGCTCGTCGTATCCGCACGTCGAGTTCAAACACGCGGGCGGCGGCGCGGGCGGGCTGGGCGTGATGTCGAAGCTGCCGATCGAGCAGATCGACTACCTGCCGGCGAAGGATTGGTTCCCCGCGGCGCGCGTGGTCCTCAAAACGCCGGTGGGGCGGCTGCAAGTGCTCAACGTTCACCTCCGCCCGCCGCTGAGCAATCGCGGCAGCGTCGTGGGCGGATATTTTTCGACGCCGCTCGTGCGCGAGCAGGAGATCGCGACGTTCTCCGCCGCGCTCGATCCGGCGCTGCCGACACTGATCGTCGGCGATTTCAACGAGAACGAGCGCGGCCGCGCGGTGCGATGGCTGCAATCGAACGGCTTCAAGAGCGCGCTGCCGGAGTTTGCGCCGTCCGCGCAGACGTGGCGCTGGCGGACGAGCTACATCACGTTGAACGGACGCTACGATCACCTCTGTTACGACGCCCGATTGACGCCGCTGCGCATCGAAGTCCGCAACGCCGGCAGGTCGGATCATCTGCCTGTCGTCGGCGTCTTCGCGCTGGCGGAAAACCGACGCTGACACGCCATGGCACCACCCACCGGCAATTGGCAAGCGGCCCTCGAATCGTTCCTCGCGCCGTGGAAACAGCGGCCGGAAGTCACCGGCGCGCTCGTCTGCGGCAGCTACGTGACCGGCAACCCGTCGCCGCGGTCGGACATCGACGTGCACATCCTGCTCAAGCCGTCCACCAAGTGGCGCGAGCGCGGCAACGACGTCGTCGACGGCTTTCTCATCGAGTATTTCGCCAATCCGCCGCAGCGCATCCGCGGATATTTCCGCGAGGATTATGCTCGCAATGACCACGCCGGCGCCACGCAATTTGTGACCGGGCGAATCCTCTTCGACAAGGCCGGCGTCATTGCGAAGCTGAAGCGCGAGGCCCGCAAGTGGATCGACAAGCCGTTCCGCAAGCCAGGCCGAATGGACGCGAAGTTCAACGGCTACCGGCTGTGGGACAGCCTGGACAATTTTCGTGACGCCGTCGAAAGCCAGGCGCCGGACCTCACGTGGCGCTACGTTCACGCGCTCGACGCGCTCCTGCGCATCTACGCCCACCACACCGGCGATTGCTTCGTGCAGTCGGACAAGGCGTACGCGTACCTGACGAGCGACCTGCTGGCGAAGAAGTACCTTCAGCGGCCGTTTTCCGATGCGATGTTCGGCCGGCGCTTCGCGGCGGGGATGCGCGAGACGGATTCGGCGAAGATGCTGCCGACGCTGGAGGCGCTGACGCGCTACGTGCACCGCAAGATGGGCGGGTTCGAAATCGACGGCTTCCGGCTTCGCGCGCCCGCCCGCGCCCCGCGCCCGCGCCCGCGGAGGATGATCCAAACATGACGAGCAACGCCGACGATGATGTGATGGACCGGGTTCGCCGCGCGCTGGGCCGCGGTGCGGCCGCGACGGCGGCAACACCGCCGCCGCCGCCCGAGTTGCCGGATTCGGTCGTGCGCCTCGTCGGCGGCGATGTCGATCTGGCGAAACTGTTCGCCCAGCGGGCCACCGAGATGAAAATGATCGTCACGCCGGTGACCAGCACGTCTGCTGCTCAGGAGCTCGTAAGATTCATCGCCGCGCATCCGATCCGCAAGGTCGCGTTTTCCGTCTCGCCGCTGCTCGAGCGCTTGAAACTTCGTGAAGCGCTGTCGACCGCGGGGCTGTCGGTCGCGACGTGGGATGAACTGACCCTCGATGAGTTGTATGACTATGACTGCGCCGTCACGGACGTCGACTACGCCATCGCCGAGACCGCGAGCCTTGTCATCAAGCCGGACCGCGCGCACGGCCGGGCGTTGTCGCTCGTGCCGATGTATCACATCGCGTTCGTCGAAGAGAAGCAGCTCATGCCGGACCTCGTCGACTTTTTTCGCGAGCTGGTGCTCGACCCGGACCGCAGCAACGTCATCCTCATCAGCGGCCCGTCGAAGACGGCGGACATCGAGATGAACGTCGTCACCGGCGTGCACGGGCCGAACGTCGTGAATGCATTTCTGCTACGCGGCGATGATTAACTCGCAGCCGGCTTCGCGGATGTGCTTCTGGTGAACCTTGGGCAGCGCGGAGTCGGTGACGACGACGTCGATTTCGCCGAGCGAGCAGAGTCGCGCCAGCGCCTGCTGTTCGAATTTGCTGCTGTCGACGAGCAGCACTTTTCGCTGCACCTGCTTCATCATTTTCAGCTCCGCCTGCACGAGCAGGAGGTTCTGGTTGTAGAGCAGGCCGTCGTGCACGCCGGCGACGCTGAAGAACATGCTCTTGGCGTGGATGGTGGAGATCGCGCTCTCGGCGCCCGGGCCGAGCAACACGCCGTAACGCGGGTACATCAATCCGCCGGTCAGGACCAGCTCGACATTCTCGTCGTTGAGGAAGAGGTTCGCGATCGGCAGCGAGTTGGTGACGATCTGCAACGGCAGGCCGATGAGCTCTTCGGCGAGGTAGAAGGTCGTCGTGCCGCCGTCGAGCAGGATCGTCTCGCCCGGCTGGACGAGCTTTCGCGCGGCCTTGGCGATCTGGCCTTTGGCGGCGAGCTCGTACCCCATGCGCTGGTCGAACGCGTACGGCCGCGTGCCGGGGCCGGTCTTCAGTTGATCGCCGATCCAGATCACGCCGCCGTGCGTGCGCTGGACGACGCCTTCATCGACCATCATGTCGACGTCGCGGCGGACGGTCGACTGCGACACGCGCAGCTCGGCGGCGAGCGAATCGAGATCGCTCATCCCGCGCCGTGCGAGCAGCTCGCGGAGACGGGTTTTGCGCTCAGCGATGATCATGGTGTTCAGCGACCGTTTCCGTCGGAATGCCGCGCCAAGTCGTCCTTGATCCGAGTGCGCGCATACGCGACCTTCTGCGCGGCGCTCATACTTTTAAAATCGGGTGTTCCGCTCGGCGCTTTAGGAAGGACAGCAGTTTTCACGTCCGCTTTCGGTTTCGCAGCGGTTTTTTCGGGCGCAGGCGATTTCCGCGAAGCCGCGAGCGACACGGTGGAACCGCTTCCCGCGTACGACGTCGCGGTGCTCGTCAGCTCCAGGTCGTCCTTCAGCGCGCGGTATGGTTTGAGGTTCAGCTTCGTCAGATCACCGTGATAGGCGCGGACCGCTTCGTCGGATTTGATCTGTCCGTTCGCGATCGCGTGCAGGTAACGGACGAAGGTGAGCTGGTCTTCGCTGTTGTTGATTTTTCGTCCGAACAGCGCGGCGCGCGCGCCGTGGGCTTTCGCTTCTTCGAGAAGCTTGAACGCGTCGTAGGTCGTCCCGCTCGAGCCGCCGAGGATGCCGGGGACGAGGTGGGGGTCGTAGCTGGCGAGTTCTTCCATCGCCTTCGGACCGTGGTAGACGATCTTGAGGAAGACCGGACGCGACGCAGTCGGCACGCCGGCGAGAGTGCGGGCGATCCAGTCGTTGATGAATCGGCCGAGGTCGTGCGGGCACTGTCCGCCGCAGGCGTTGGGGTCGAAGACTTCTAGAAAGTGGCGGAAGCCTTTGCTCTCGGCTTCGAGGCGAAAATCCTTGTACGCGGTGAGCGTGACGTAGTCGGCGTCGAGATCGTTGTTGGGCGTGATCGAATAGAGGCCCAGGTCTGCGCCGAGTTTTCGTTCGTAGCTGGACGGATTCGCTTTGCCGGACTGGATCTGGTCGATCGTGGTCGAGCGGAACGGTCGCGAAGGTTCCTTCGGATAGACGCCGCCGGATTGCAGGTGGATGTCGGTCGTGTCGTTGGCGCGAACGGCCGGCGTGACCGGCGAGCCGTCGAACAGTCGGTCGCGGATCGTCAGCTCTTCGCTGGTCGAGCAGCTCATGAGCATGATGTCGACCAGGCCCTGCCGCGTCACCTCGCGCATCTGGTCGCGGTACTCGGCGAGCGAGCGAACCTTTCCGGTGCGCGCGTCCTTCCCCGGCGCCGCCATCCCGGCGGCCATGTCGGCGTCCTTCGCGTCGGCGAGAATGAAATCCCGCGCGCCGCTCGGGTCGGCGTGAATGTTGGCGAGCTTTTGGTCTAGAGATTTCATCTGAGAGAATTTTTCACCGCAGAGGCGCAGATGAAGCAGAGAACGGCAACAAGAAAATCTTCCTCTGCGTCCTCTGCGCCTCTGCGGTGCACATCCCTTTATGTTGCCGTCGCCATGATCTGGTCGGTGATCGTCTGGACGAGATTTTCGACATCCGACTCGTTGTAGTTGCTCGGCGTCATCGAATGGATCGCCTGCTCCATCGGCGAGCGCTGCACGGCGGTGGTCGGGCGAAGCTCGGAGCCGCTCGGGACGGGAATCGTCCCGCCGGCGCCCTGCATGCGGCCCTTCGTGCCGATCTCACCGGCGACGCGCGACATGAAATCGGTGCCGGCGCAGGTCATCGCATCCGGCTTGGCATTTGGCCCCGTGCGCGGGTCGGCCATGCCGAACTTGCTCTTGAGCGCGAGCAGCTCGGTCATCTCACCCGAATCAAGCGGGCGAACGCTGCCGAGCGATTTGGTCAGCAGCAGGATGCGCGCGTAGGCATCGACGATCTCGAGCTTGTAATACGCGTCTTCCAGGTCAGGGCCGTAGCAGACGACGCCGTGGTTGCCGAGCAGAATCGTGTTCGAATCCTTGATGTACGGCTTGATCGATTCGCCAAGGCGCGTGTCGCCCGGCGTGACGTACTTCGCGGTCTTCACGGGGCCAAGAAAGACTTCCGCTTCCGGGTGGATGCACGTCGGCAGATCAACGCCCGCGATCGCGAACGCGGTCGCGTGCGGCGGATGGCTGTGAATCACCGCCCGCGCCGCCGGCTGCTCCTTGTAGATCGCCAGGTGCAATAAAATCTCGCTGGTGCGCTTGCGCCGGCCGCTGACCTGCTTGCCTTCCATGTCGACGACGCACATGTCGTCCGGCTTGAGATTTCCCTTGCTGATCAGCGACGGCGTGCACAGCACGCGGTCCTCGCTCAGGCGGTAGGAGTGATTTCCCTCGTTGCCCGCGCAGAACCCTTTAAGCCAGATCTTTCGGCCGATCTCGCACATCTGCTCCTTCAGCTTGAACTCGCTGATGCGCGCGTGGCCGTTTGCGGTGGAGGTTTTTGCTGAGCTGTTTCCGTAAGCCATAGGTCACCTTCAGTGCGATCAACTGATTTCGTGAGTCACTTCCGCGGCGTCGAGGATCGCGGCGTTGTAGGCGTCGAGCGGGACGATTTTTTCCGGATAGAACGGCATGCACGCCTCGCGCGATTCCGTGAACGCAATCATCTCGCCGACGCCGGCGCCGAGATTGTCGTAACAGACGAGCGACTCGGTCGTTTTCCGCGGCTGGCCGGCGAGCGCGAAGCGGTCCTGCACCTCGACGATGAGGAAGCGTCCGCCGGCGAGCGTTTTGTACGCGCGGTTCAGAGTCACTCGACCTACAACTTTGCCGATTCGCATTTTCTCTTCTCGTGGCATGGGCGCCTCGCCCATGCAGCTTGCCGCGTCAGCGGCTCTCTTTCCGAAGCGGCTCAAGCCGCAAATGCACGGGCGGGGCGCCCGTGCCACGTTTGGATCATCCGCACGTCGCCAGTTCCGTGAGCTGCCGTTTCACATCGTCGCTCGGCGTGCGGCGCACGCGAACGAAGAGCGACAACACATTCCGCACCTGCTGGAGCGTCTGGTGCGGCGTTTCAACGATCAGCACGTTCGCGCCAACCTGTTCGAGGCCCTGCTGCACCGCGTCGCGGCACGTGCCGAGCATTGCCCGCAACGACGGGCACCGGTTCGCATACACCGCGGCGGCGGCGCCGGACTGCACGAGCAAAATCCCGGCGGCCGCGCGGTCGGCCTGGATCTCTTTCGCGAGATGCTTGACCGCGCCGACGAGGAATTTCGCGTCCGCGTTGATCGACATCGGCTGCAAGCTCGCCTCCCGCCCGACCGAAGCCAGGGCCGCCTTGGCCGCGCCGCACGGACCGTCGCACCACCACAGGATCTGCCCGGCGGGGGCCGGGGCGCTGCTGGCGATCACAGGCGACGCGCTGGACCGCGCGCTTGTCGATCGCGCGCTGCTTTGTCCATCGAACACCGCGGAAATCTTTTTCGATCGCAGCCAATCCGACGCCATCGGCGTGAGCCGCGCGCCGACCGGCAAGGTCACGTGCCCGTTCGTCTTGTGCAGGTCCTCGAGTTGTCGGGCGGTAAAAATCATTCGTCCACGATCCCGATGACAAACCAGCGCACCGGGCTTTTCTGATCGCCGATCAACTCACGCGCGGCTTTGCCGTCGCTGTTCAAAATCACTTTCGATCCCGGCGCCGAACCGAGCTTGTCGACCGCGACGACCGGCTCCGCCTCCGGCTGACCGTTCACGCCGATCTGCTGCACGATCACCATCCGCCACCCGACGAGGGACGGGTGTTTGACGGTCGAGGTTGCGTGGCCGATGACGGTTCCAAGTTGCATGCTCTTCTCGTGGCACGGGCGCCTCGCCTCGTGCGTTTGCCGCGTGAGCGGCGAGCGGCATGGGCGAGGCGCCCATGCCACGTAAAATCAAATCATTCTCAAGCTGCCAGTCATCATCACCCGCCGGTATCGCGTGAACGTCAGAGGCGTCGTGATCCCTTCGCCGGTCGGCGTGGCGATCGAGTAGCTCAGGTAGCCTTGCCCGCCGAGACCGAGTCCGGCCATGCTGGGGCCGTTGACGACGAACAAAGTCACGTTCGCTTTGCGGCCAAACTTTGTGATCGCGTCGAGATTTCGCGAGTGCATGATCGCCGTATGCCGGTACCCGTGCTCGGATTCGATCGCGAGATCGATCGCCTCATCCACGTTGCGCACGCGGACGAACGGGACGAACGGCATCATCTGCTCTTCGGTGACGAAGATGTGATTCGCGTCCGTTTCGCCAACGAGCAACTGCGTCGCGGGCGAGACGCGCACGCCGGCGGCTTGCGCGAGCACGCTGGCGTCCTTGCCGACGAAATTTTTATCCACGTGCAGCTTGCCGTCCTGGCCGGGCTTGAAGGCTTGCTTCGTCAGCGCGTCGATTTGCTGCTTGTTCAGAACGAAGCCGCCGGCCTTTTCCATCTGCGACATGAGCTTGTCGAAGACGCTCTCGACGCAAAAGACCTGCTTTTCGCCGATGCACAGCAGGTTGTTGTCGTACGCCGCGCCTTTGACGATCGATTCGGCGGCGTTCTTCAGGCAGGCAGTTTCGTCGACGACGACCGGTGGATTCCCGGGTCCGGCGACGATCGCGCGCTTCTTCGCCGCCAAGGCGGCGCGGGCGACTGCCGGGCCACCGGTCACGACCAGCAGCGGGATGCCGCGGTGATTGAAAATCGCGTCGGCGCTCTCGAGCGACGGCGGGACGATGCAGGTGATCAGATGATCGACGCCGAACTTCGCGCTGATCGCCTTGTTGTATTCGCGCACCGCCATGGCAGCGCAGTTCGCGCCGCTCGGATGCGGATTCGCGACGATCGCGTTACCGGACGCGATCATGTTGATCACGTTCGCCGACAGCGTCGGGATCACATGCGTGACCGGCGTGATGATGCCGATGACGCCGAACGGCGCGTATTCGTGCAGGCACAAGCCGTTGCTGCCGCTGTCCGCCTGCGTTTTGAGAAATTCCACGCCCGGCACGAGCTCGAGGATTTGCAGCTTCTCGATCTTGTGATCAAGCCGGCCGATCTTCGTCTCGTCGAGCTCAATCTTGCCCCAGGACGCGGCGTTGTCCTTGGCCATTTTCTTGACGAGCTTGACGATCTGATCGCGGTCGTCGAGCGAGAGCTTCGCGAGTTTTTTCTGCGCTTCGGTCGCCGCGTCGACGGCCCGATCGACGTCGTCGAAGATGCCGTGCTGGTTGACCGGAAATGAGACGCGGGTCGCGTCGCGGCGTTTGCCTTCATTGGCCGGTGCGTCTTCGCCCGCGCGCACGCCGCCCGGCCCGGCGCGGTAGCCGGTTTGATAGCCGACGCCGCTGTTCCCGCCGCTGCTGCGACGGTCGCCCAGGCGCTTCATGACCTCGGCGACGACATCTTGAACGAGTGCCTGGTTCATGGCGGTTTAGCCTTCTGCCTTGAAGAACGTTTTCCCGGCGTACTCGGCGGAGTCGACGATGCCGACGATGATCGCGTCGGCCGGGAGGTTCTTCGTCACGTCCGTCATCCGCGCCGACGATCCCTGCACGACGAGGACGAGCTGGCCTTCGCCGGCGCCGACGACGTCGATCGCGACGATCGCGCGTCCCGTGTTGCCGAGCGACGCCGGCTTCGCGGTCGCGTCGTCGTACTTCACGTTCAGGGGCTCGACGATCAACAGCTTCTGGCCGTTGAGCGTCTTGTCCTTCTGCGAAGCGACGACGTTTCCTGTCACACGTGCCAAGAACATGTGTTGCTCCTAGCCCATCTTCGCGACGTCGCCGTGCGGGCGCGGGATCACGTGGACGCTGACGACTTCGCCGACTCGGCCGGCGGCTTCGGCGCCGGCGTCGACCGCCGCTCGCACCGCTGCCACGTCGCCGCGCAGGGTGATCGCGACGAGGCCGCTGCCGACCTTGTGCTGCTCGACGAACGTAACGTTCGCCGCTTTGAGCGCCGCATCGCACGCCTCGACCGCGGCGACGATGCCCTTGGTTTCGATCAGACCGATTGCTTCACCGTTTGTCATATGCGTTCCTCAATTCGCGTTCAGGACTGCCATGGTTTGCCGTGCGACGATCAGTTCTTCGTTCGTCGGGACGATCCAGATTTCCGTGTCGGATTCGACGCTGCTGATTTTTTCTTCCCGACCGCGCACCGGGTTCTTGTGCGGGTCGAGCACGATGCCGGCCCAGTGCAGGTTGCGGCAGATCGCGTCGCGGAGGGCGACGCCGTTCTCGCCGATGCCGCCGGTGAAGGCGAGCACATCGCATCCGCCGAGCACCACGAGATATTGCCCGATGAACGCGCGGACGGATTCGACGAACGCGTCGATCGCGAGCTTAGCGCGGGCGTCGCCCTTGGCGGCGGCGACTTCGACGTCGCGCATGTCGGGCGAGATCCCGCTCATTCCGAGCAGGCCGCCTTCCTTGCCGAGCTTGTTGAAAATCTCGTCGAGCGACAGGCCCTGCTTGGTCAGCTTCATCAGCGCGAAGGTATCGAAGTCGCCGACGCGGTTGTTGTGCGGCACGCCGGACTGCGCGGTCATGCCGAAGCTGTTCGCGACGCTCTTGCCGTGGTCGATCGCGCAGATGGAGCACGATCCGCCGAGATGGCACGAGATGATCCGCCGCGATCGCTCGCGCCCGACGAGCTCCGGCACGCGCGTGGCGATGTAGCGATGGCTCGCGCCGTGGAATCCGTATCGGCGGATGCCGAGCTTCTCCGTCCACTCGTGCGGGATCGCGTAGACCTGCCGCGCCAGCGGGATCGTCTGATGAAACGCCGTCTCGAATGCCGCCACCTGCGGCGTCGTCGGCAGCTTCTGGCGGAAGGCGCGCATCGCCGCGATATAGGGCGGGTTGTGCGCGGGCGCGACGTCGGAGAACTGTTCCATCGTTGCGATCACGTCATCGGTCACGCGCACCGCGCCGGAAATCGGCCCGCCGTGGACGGCCTTGAAGCCGATCGCGTCGGGTTTCCTGCCGATTTCCTTGAGGATCACGTCGATCACGTCGCCGTGGTTCTTGTACGGCGCGTCCTTCTGCCCGATGCGTTCGTACCCGCCGCGCGCGACCTCGGCGCCGTCCTGCTCCATGTCCAGGAGCTTGAACTTGAACGAGGTCGAGCCGAGGTTGGCGACGAGAACCAACATGATTTACAGGGTGCTGGTTCCAGCCGGCGCGCCGTACGCGGCGAGCAGGTCGGCGTGCGGACGGGCGATGATGTGCGAGGCGACGAGTTCGCCGACACGGCCCGCCGCTTCGGCGCCGGCTTCGACGGCCGCGCGAACGCTGCCGACGTCCCCGCGCACGATCGTCGTCACGAACGCGCCGCCGATCTGGATCGTCTTGACGATCTCGACGTTCGCCGCCTTGGTCATCGCGTCGGTTGCCTCGACCAGTGCGACCCAGCCCTTGGTTTCGATGAGTCCCAGGGCGTTTCCGAATGAACCGTTTGTTGTCTCTGCCATTGCAGTCTCCAAATTAGCGGGAACCACATGCACACAGATGAACACGGATGCAGATGCACTATCTGTGTGCATCTGTGTTGATCTGTGGGTTCCATTTTTACTTGCGCGCGCCGACTGGCACGCCGCCGCCAGCGGGAGCGCCGGCGCCGCCCTTGCGCTTCGGCATCATGCCGCCGAGTTCATCATGCGGGCGCGGGATGACGTGAACGGCGATGACCTGGCCGACTCGGCCGGCGGCTTCGGCGCCGGCGTCGAGCGCCGCCTTCACCGCTGCGACGTCGCCACGCACGAACGCCGTGACCATGCCGCTGCCGGCCTTGTCCCAGCCCATCATTTCCACGTTCGCCGCTTTCAGCATCGCATCGCTGCCCTCCATCAGGGCGACGAGGCCTTTGCATTCGAGCAGGCCGAGTGCTTCTTGTGCCATAAGAGATCCTTTCGAGTTTCCTTATTTGCGATTTGCGATTTGCAATTAGCGATTGGAAGACAAGGTGCTTCCGTTCAATCGCAAATTGCAAATTGCAAATCGCAAATCACTTAAACAACTCCATGTGCGTCGCGCTCTCGAGATCGCACGCATTTCCCTCATCCGTATCAATGTGCACTTCCAGCACGACCTTCGGGTGATAGCGGACGCGGACGCGTTCGAAGACGACGCCGCACGGACCGTCGATCTTGAGCTTGAGCTGGTCGCTGTCCTTGACGCCGTAGTAGTTCATATCGTCCGTCGACATGTGCACGTGCCGCTCGGCGCGGATGACGCCGCGATCGAGCGTGAGGGCGCCTTTCGGGCCCATGATCGTGATGCCGGGCGTGTTTTCGTGGTTGCCGCTGATGCGCAGCGGCAGATCGATGCCGAGGTAGATGCCGTCCGTGTAGGAAAGCTCCACCTGCGTGTAGTTCCGCACCGGCCCGAGGATGCGGACGTTCGGGATGATGCGCTGCCGCGGGCCGACGAGCGTGACAAGCTGCTCGGAGGCGAACTCGCCTTCCTGGTAAAGATCCTTCATCTTCGTGAGCTTGCTGCCCCGGCCGAAGAGGATCTCGAGATGCTCGGGCGTCACGTGCATGTGCCGGGCGGAGACGTTGACGACCAGCGGATTCGGCGGCCCGCCCGGGACACGGCCCATCTCCGCGTGCCGCTCGCGCGCGGGCGGCGGGGTGGTGCCGCGCAGCTTCTGTTGAAGCACCTCGCGGACGAGCTTTTCGACTTCCCTGCGGTCCAAAGTCCGCGCGGCTTCGCCAATCATTCGCTTCAGGCCTTTCTGGCAGAAGATTTCATAAGTGTGCAGAACATTCCATCTTCTGTCAAGCAGGACGGGAGAATGTGACGGATTTTGACAAGTTCTGGCAGATGCTTGAGTTAGCGGCCGCGGTACTCGCAGCGGCTGGTGCAGGTCTCGTGCACGACGATCGACGCGAGCTGCGGCAGGGCCGGTTTCAGCCGGTCGAACAGCCATTTCGCGAGCACTTCGCTCGTCGGGTTCGACAAGCCGTCGATTTCGTTGAGGTAGTAATGGTCCAGCCGCTTCACGAGCGGCTCGGCAACCTTCTTGATGTCGCCGTAGTCGATGAGATAGCCCTTGGCCGGGTCGACCTCGCCCTCGACGATGACGTCAAACTGAAACGAGTGCCCGTGGAGCCGCCGGCACTTGTGGTCGGGCGGGAAGGTCGGCAGATCGTGTGCCGCTTCGAAGTGGAAGGTTTTGGTCAGACGGACGAACATAGATCGACCAGTTTAGGTGCCGCGGGTGTTTCCGTACAACTCGACGTGCAGGCGCGGGCAGTAGCGAAAGCCGGTGCGCTTGCAGACGTCCGCGATCCATCCCGCGCGCGATGACAGCGTCGACGCGTCCGTCCCTTCCGGCATCAGCAGCACGTCCGGCGGTGACCAGTTCTTCAGTTGTGCGAGAAGCGCCTCGATCTCCGCCAGGTCCTTCTCGTCCGACACGACAAACTTCAACTGAAACTCCGGCGCGGCGTCGATGAATTGCTGGATGGCCGGCACGTTGATTCGCTGCCGCTCGTGGGCTGCGGCAAAGCGCCCGGCTTCGCGCTCCAGCGGCGTCGAGTTGCTCAGCTTCGGCGACAGGCTCGCCAGGTCGAACTTCACCGCCTGGTAGACCGTCGCGGCGGTTTCGATCGTGAGGTGATGGCCGCGCTCCTTCAGCGCATCGCACAACGAAACGACGTCCGGCATGATCATCGGCTCGCCGCCAGTGAGGACGACGTGCTTCGCCTCATGGGCGCCGACGCGTCGCACGATTTCATCAACGACCAACTCCTCGCCCTCCGGATCCCAGCTCGCGTAAGGCGTGTCGCACCAGGTGCAGCGCAGGTTGCACCCGCTGGCGCGGACGAAGACGGAGGGAACGCCCACCAGCTTCCCTTCGCCCTGGATCGAGTAAAAAAGCTCGGAAATCTTCATTTTTCGCCGATATTATGCGGCCCTTTTCGCCGCCGCCGAGTAGTCACTAACGTAACGGGCAAGGCGGCTGTCTGCCATGTAGATCACACGGGACACGAGGAAGTTATGGGCAATCGAAGCAAATCCAACCCAGCCGCAGCCATCGCACGCACGAAAATCAGCTCCGCCGTCCTTGAGACGCTCGAGCGTCGGCGGCTGCTCACCGTCAGCTTCGCCAACGGCCTGCTTCGCGTCCGCGGCGGCGCGGGCGATGACGTCATCTCGGTTGAGTTCAACGTCGAAGGCACGCGCGTCGTCGTGCGCGACAACAGCTCGATCCGCCGATACAACACCAGCGACGTCAATCTTATCCTCCTCTCCGGCGGCGCAGGCAACGACGTGCTCACGCTCGGGACGAGCGTTTACATTCCCGCGCAGATCTACGGCGAGAGCGGCTTCGACGCGCTCGTCGGCGGGCTCGGTCGCGATCTCATCCTCGGCGGCGCGGACCACGATCGCATCTACGGCTCGGCCGGCAACGATACGCTCATCGGCGAGGCCGGCCGCGACACGCTCAAGGGGCAGGGCGGACGCGACAAGCTGCTCGGCGACGACGGCGACGACGACCTCTTCGGCTCCGCCGGCAATGACACGCTCGAAGGCGGCCTCGGCGATGACTCGCTGCTCGGCGACAGCGGCATCGACCTGATCTTCGGCGGCGCCGACCACGACCGCATCTTCGGCGGCGACGACGCCGACTATATCGACGCCGGCGACGGCGACGACAACGTCGACGGCGGCCGCGGGCTCAACACCATCCGCGGCGGGTGGGGCGAGGACGATCTCCACGGCGGCCCGGACATCGATGAGCTCTACGGCGAAGGGAGCGACGACCTGATCTTCGGCGGCGGCTCCAGCGACCTCCTCGACGGCGGCGGCAACGACGACACGCTCTTCGGCGACGACGGCAACGACAAACTCAACGGCGGCGCCGGCCACGACGATCTCTACGGCGACGCCGGCAACGACACGCTCAACGGCGGCGACGACAACGATTCGCTCCGCGGCGACGACGGCAACGACTGGCTCGAGGGCGGCTTCGACAACGACACCCTCCTCGGCGACGACGGCCGCGACACGATGTTCGGCGGCTCAGGCCACGACATCCTCGACTCCGTCGACGGCGAAGACGACCGCGTCTTCGGCGACAGCGGCAACGACAAGCTCTTCGTCGACTACTACCGCGACTACTACGAGGGCGGCTCCGGCTTTGACTCGTTCTACGACGAGTTCGACGTCGCGTTCTGACACTGAGACAAATTCCGCGCGACTCAGCGCCACGTCACCGCAAACTGCACGACGTTCTCGCGCGTCGGTTCGAACCACCACTGGTAGAGCGCGACTTTCACGTCCTGGTCCGCGCCGGCGCTGCCGCTGGACTTGACGATGTCGACGCGGCGCACGCTGCCGTCGCCGTGAACGTGCACCCGGACGATCATGCGCGGGAACTGCATGCCCATCAGGTCGAACCGCGACGACAGCGACAGGTGCGGGCGGATCGTCTTCACCTTGCGGCCGAGGCGAGCTTCGACGCGACCGTCGCGGAACTCGACGGCGCCGTCGCCCCTGGTGAAGGGATCGGATTCCGAATCGCTCATCACCGCGGGATCGGCGGCGGGTCGGGCGACGCCGGCGCTGCCGGGCGCATCGTCTCCCGCCGCGGGCGGCGCGACTTGAGCGGCCGCTCGCGTCACGTGCGGCACCGACCATTGCTCCAGCCGATCCGCGACACCGAACGGCACGCGCGGCGGCGCGGGCGGCGGCGGCGGGGCGTCACGCAGCGGCGACATCGCGGCCGATCCCGTCGGCAGCACGCTCATTGACGGTTCCTTGAAAATGTCGCCCGGCCCGACGGGATCGCGGCTCAAAAACGCCTGCGTCTGCTCCGCGTCGCGGCCGACCATCGGCTCCTCCCCGCGCCGCGCGTTCGCCGCTTCGCCGACGCCGTTCGCATCGCCGAACAGCAGCTTCTCCATCCGCCGCGGCGGCGTGCGGACGAGATACGGAACTTCCTCCGGCGGCCGCGCTGCCGTCGCCACTACGCGCGTGCTCGCGTCGCGACGCCGCACCGCTTCGTCCGCGACCACAAACACGATCGCGACGTGAAGGAGCAGCGACGCGATCAGGGCGACTGCGAAGGTGTGATCACGATGGTTCATCGCAACATCGTGTGCAAGACATTTGGAGCGACTGTCATCCTGAGGTACTCCGAAGGATCTGCGTGACTTGTCGCTCGGTGCCAGATCCTTCGGAGTACCTCAGGATGACAACTCTCGAGCATTACAGTTCTGTGCTACTCCACCTCCGCCGGCGTAGGCGCGGAGATTTCGAATGAGAGATCGCTGCTCGGCGTCGCGGGCTGGTAGTTCCGCAGATATTCGACTGCCTCCGTGACCGTGCTGGCGACGAAGTAGAGCTGGGTCGCGCGCGGGCGGACGAAGTTGAGCTCCAGGCCGTGCGCGATCATCGCGAGCAGCGGATCGTAGTAGCCGTCGATGTTGAGCAGGACGATCGGCTTGTTGTGATAGGCGAGCTGCTTGCCGCAGACGATCTCGAAAAATTCCTCGAAGGTCCCCAGGCCGCCCGGCAGGGCGACGAAGGCGTCGCCGTGCTGTTCCATCTTGGCCTTGCGCTCGCGCATGCATGCGGTGACGTGCAGCTCGTCGCAGGCGCGGTCGGCGACGCCCTTGTCGATAAAAAGCTGCGGCGTGACGCCGACCACTTTCCCGCCCGCGCCGCGCGCCGCGCCTGCCAGAACGCCCATCATGCCGACGTCGTTCCCGCCATAAACCAGCCGCCAGTGATTCAACGCCAGCGCCCGTCCGAGCTCCGCGGCGGCGTCCATGAAGACGGGTGCGAGCTGGCTGCTGGAGGAGCAGTAGACGGTGACGGAACGGATGGTTTGGCAGTCGGAAGTCATCAGGAGTGGGATGATAGTCGCGATAAGCGGCGCGGTGGGTTCGTTTTTCCAAAACACGCAATGAGGTAAACGGGCGTCAACTGGCGTCAACTGGTGTAAACCTGTGTCAACCGCGCGATGCGGGTCTTGCGCCCGTTTTTGGCGCGGTGGGTTCGTTTTTCCAGGGCAACGTGCGATCCGGCATTTCCGGGCATTTTCTTCGTTTCCTCTCCCCGCCGCGGAGAGGGAGGATGTCGATCGGCGTTTTCATGCGTCACTCATTCCAGCTCGGGCGCGGAAGTCGCGCCTTCTATCTCCTCGGCCGCGCTGCGCTTTCGTCGCGATGAATGCGCAGCGCGCAGCACGAATCACGCAGGCAGCGTCCGAAAAAGCGAGGAAATGGATTTAAAATCTTTGGATTTTGCAATGTCCGCGCGCTGCGCATTTGTCGCGATGAACGCACAGAGCGCATTTACGCCCGGCGAGGGCCACCGGTCACGAGAGCGAACAGAGTATCACCTCGCGCGGGCAGTTGAAGCGGAGCGGCAGCGTGTCGGCGGCGCCGCGGCTGACGAACATCGTCGTGCGATTGCGCGCGAAGCGCAGGCCGGTATAACGAGCAAAGAACGCGCCGGGGTAAAGAAGGTTGCGGCGGGTCATCAGCACACATTGCCCGCCATGAAGATGGCCGGCGAGGACGACGTTGAAGCCGGCGTCGGCGGCGCGGTCGAAGAGGCGCGGATCGTGGGCGACGAGCACGCGCGGGGCGTTGTCGTGAGCTGCTTGCGGCTCGATTTCGAGGCGGATCTGGCCGAGACGCGCGGAATGGAGCCACGCGCCGCCGGCGGATTCGACGGCGGTGCGGACGCGCGCGACGCCGACGCGGCGATCGTGGTTTCCTTCGATGGCGTAGACGGGACACATTTGCGAAAGCGGCGCGATCATCGCGGCCAGCCCATCGAGTCCGCGTGCTGTGTCGACGAGATCGCCGCCGAGCAGCAGGGCGTCGGGTTGCGTTGCTTGCGCGGCGTGCACGATCTCGGCGGCGACGGGATCGGTCCAGGGCCGGCCAAGGTGCAGGTCGCTCACGTACAGCAGGCGAATCGGTGCGTCGAGGTGCAGGCCGGTGACGGGCTCGTCGCTCGTTATCGCTCATTCTGCGGCTTATAGGCGAACCAGTTCTTTACGTGTGTTGCGACTTCGACTAGATCCTTGTCAGTCGGCTTAGGCATCGAAGAGATCCGATCTGGGTGACCGAACAATGGCTGGCGTGCAGCGGATGCCCACGAAGCGTCGCGTGGAGGAGTCGGATTGGATAATTCCGCTTGGACCAGCTCAAGTTCAGCTCTGTCGGCGCAGTAAACCCAGCGATCGGCCCATGCAGCCAGGAAACAGTTCATATCTGTTTTGGTCATTCCTCTTGCGCGCTCCAATGACACATCATTCCCCGCAAGTGCGACGCGCGTGCGCGACAGTGGAACGATAAGGAGCGGACCATCGGGGG
>JAXDMN010000173.1:0-8793 GCA_034666045.1 Phycisphaerales bacterium
AGCGGTCCGGCGGCGCCTTCCGCTGCAGCGCGGACGCGAGGTACAGCCGCACAACGGCGGACGGATCATCCTTCGCCAGCTCTGCAAAGACCGCAACATCCGGCGCGTGCGAAGCGGCCAGCAGCAGGGCGGGTGGATTCGTCAGGTTCATCGGCCCCGCATCCTGCGACGCAAGCTGAATCGCCCACGCGCGGACGTACGGGTCCTCCGCTTTCATCTGCGCCGCCAGCAGATCCTTCGTCATCGCGCCGCTGCAATAGAGCGCCCACAGCGCCCGCAACTTCTTCGGCGCGTCCTTCTGCTCGTTCAGCATCGCGACGAGCTTTTCTCCGACTTCTGTCCCGGCGTTGCGCTCCTGAAGAATCCGCCGCGTGTGGCGGACGTACCACTCGTTCGTGTGCAGTTGCATCTTCACGAGCTCGTCGTTCGACAGCTTCGCCAGATCAACCTGCACCGGTTTCGCGTCCTTGTACGCGATCCGGAAAATCCGCCCGTTGCTGCGGTCCCAGATTTCCGTCAGCGGGTTGTGGCAGGCTTGCTTGTCGTACCAGTCGATCATGTAGACCGAGCCGTCCGGGCCGTACTTGAAATTGATCAGGCGGGACCACTTGTCGTTCATCAGCAACGGATCGGGCGCGTGCGTGCCGACGTAGCCCGAGCCTTTCGCGACGAGCTTGTCGTTGTTCAGGCGGTTGCCGTGGATGTTCGACATGAACAGTGTGTCGCGATACTGCTCGGGCCAGTTGCCACCGAGGTAGATCATCGCGCCGCAGTGCGCGTGTCCGCCGCCGGCGGCGCCGCTCTTGTTGTTCGCGGCATGCGGGCCGGACTCGCCGGACCAGTGAACGTGATCGCCGATGTTCTGGATGTCGGCGTAGACGTTCGGATTGAAGTGTTGGCCGGCTTGCCGCTGGTAGTGCGCGCCCTGGATGACGTGATACAGGTGCGGGATCACGCAGGCGGTAATGAACGCCTGGCCGCGGTCGTTGAAGTCGATGCCCCAGGGATTTGAAGTTCCCTCGGCGAACACTTCGAACTGGTGCTTCGTCGGGTGATAGCGCCAGATGCCGGCGTTGAGCGGGACGCGATCTTTCGCCGGCGTACCTGGCTTGCCGACGCGCGAGTGCGTGAAGACGCCGTGACAGCCGTACAACCAGCCGTCCGGGCCCCAGGTGAAAGCATTCAACGTTTCGTGCGTGTCTTGATACGCCCAGCCGTCGAGCAGAATTTCCGGCGGACCATCGGCTTTGTCGTCGCCGTTCTTGTCCGGGATGAACATGAAGTTCGGCGCCGCGCCGATCCAGACGCCGCCGAAGCCGACTTCGATCCCGCTGACGAGATTCAACCCGCTCGCGAAGACCGTGCGCTTGTCGAATTTCCCGTCACCGTCGCTGTCCTCGAAGATGAGGATGTTGTCTTTGCCCTCGCCCTCCTTGGCGCGGATTGGATAGGTGTACGCTTCGGCCACCCACAGCCGGCCACGATCGTCGATGCAGAAGCCGACCGGCTGATGCACGTCCGGCTCTCCCGCAAAGAGCGTGGCGGAAAAACCTTCCGGCAGCGTCATTGCCTTGGCCGATTCCTGGGGCGATAGCCCGGCGTTCTTCACGATGTCTTCGGTGAGCATCACGCGCTTCGGCACTTGCGGTTCATTCTTGAAGAGGCGGAAATCGTCGAAGTTGATGTGACCCCAGCCGAAGCTGTGATCGTCGACGACGCGGAGAAAAATCGTCTGCCCCATGATCGGGCGCAGATCGACGGCGACCGCTTCCATGTCTTCGCGGTTGTCGCCAGTCGCGTGGAAGAAGAGTTTCCCGCTGTCGGCCAGGACGATGTCGACGCTCTCGTCGTTCGATCCGCCGCCCACGAGAAACTTCGCCCACGGGTGCGTGACCTTGAACGGTTTGGATTGAATGATCCCGCGCGGCCCATCCTCGCTCACTTCATATGTGCCGACCCAGTAGTTGCCGGCATGACGGCTGCGCTGATCCGTGCGCCGCGCGCTGACGGCGTCGCCCTTGATCGGCTGACCGTTGAAGGCGTTGCCGCTGAGCTGCTTCCAGTCGCGCAGGTCGCCGGTCTCGAAGTCGGTGTTGATCTGCTTTCCGTCCTCGCCGACCGGCAATACGCCGGCTTCCGCGGGTTGCGTCGCGGGCGGCGCATCGGCGGCGAAGCTGATATTGGCGAGGCAGATCGCGGCGGCGCAGGCGAAGACGAGGGCGGACAACCGATTCATTGATAGTTCTCCCGGGGGACAGACAGCGCGCGCAGAAAACTGTAATCGATCGCGCGCGGCGAGGCACGCGAGCGGCGGAAGCGTCATTACTACCGCATCGCTGCGGCTGACGTTGCTGCCCGCGCACGCCTTTGGAAGGGGCCCGACCGCCCAATCGACGCCTCTCCGTTCAAGGCTTTCGCGACGCAGGGAAATTGCACCGTGCCCCGCGGGGTGCGGATGTGCCCATGCTCATGCCACTGTCGGGCGTGCATGAGCGACGACTCGAGCGGCCGACGGCAACCCAGCGCCGGCCATCGTGGTCGGCCAACCATGTAGAGGAAGGTGTCGAATGATTACGCGTAAGACGTCATGGACGATGGCCGCGTTCGCGGCCGGGTGTCTCGCTGTGGGTGGAGTCGCGTTCGCGCAGGCGGATCGCGGCGATCCAGCTCGATCGGGTCAGGCGGGACAATCGCAATCGGGCGGGGCGGGACAGGCTCAGCCCGGCCAGGGTGCGCAAGGCTCGGCCGACGCGCAGTCGAAGATCGATCGGCTGTTGGCGGAAATCGCCAAGGATCCGAAGACCTCCGCCGACAAGCTGTTCATTCTGACCGCGGCGTTGCAAACGCAGTCGGAGCTGGAGATGGCGCGGCAAGTGGCGCAGAAGACGCAGAACGACCAGGTCAAGAAGATGGCGCAGCAGATGGAGCAGACGCTGCGACAGCAGCAACAACAGTTGCAGCAGACGGCGCAGGCGATCGGGCTGGAGCTCCCGCAGGAGCTGGCGCAGGCGGCGGTGCAGGAAGTCTCGATCGTCGCGGCCCTGCCGGCCGACCAGATCGATCAGCAGTACCTGTCGCAGGTGCAGGCCGACAACGCCGAGGACATGTCGCGCTACCAGTCGCAGGCGCAGATCGCCCAGGACCCGCGCGTGAAGCAATTCGCGCAGCAGCAGGTGGCCGGCGCACAGCAGCGCAGCCAGGACGCGAACAGCGTGGCTCAGGGCATCGGCATGTCGGGCGGCGCAGGCAGCGCCCAGCCGGCCGGCGCGAAAATCCAGGGCGGCAGTGATCAGAGCAGGTAAATCAGTTTCGCGCGACCGCGGATGAACCATCGTTCATCCGCGGTTCGCTCGGCCTGGATTTTTCACGGGGACTTCACCCGCGCGACCGGCGACGCTGTCGCGCGCAGTTCAGCACGGCGGCGCCGATCAGCACCAGCGAAGCCGAAGCGGGCTCCGGGACGGTCACCTGCCACACGTTTCCCGCGCCTGCGCCGCCGGTATCGGCGACGAAGACATCGCCGTTGTAGTACCCAATCGACCTGAGATCGGTGAACGCCGGGTCAGTGATGAACGTGGCCGCGCCGCCGCTGATGGGGATCTGCCAGAAGCCGTTGAAGTTGGTGCGGTCCAGCGCCCAAAGATACCCGTCGCCGACCGCGAGCCGGCTGCCATTGGTGCGGTAGGTGCTCGGGGCGGCAATGATGTTGGTAAACGTGCCGCCCGGGTTGCGGACGTACGCGCCGGTGTCGTCGGCGACGTACAGCGAGCCGCCGTCACCCGCGAGGGTCAGGTGTGACGTCGATCGGTAAAAGCCGAGACCGGTGAGGCCGCCCGTCGGGGTCACCGAATAGAGCGACCCGGCGTAGTGCGCGCTGTATAGCGCGGTGCCGCCGTACGAAAGGGAATCGAGATCGTTTGCCGGCGACGTCCTGGTGATCGGCCCGGCGCCGGTCTTGGGGGCGCGCGACAGTTCCGTGTTGCCGCCGGGGCCGGAGTTGGCGTTGTTCCACCACAGGTTGACTCCGTCCACCGCGAAGCCGTTGCTGTACGTAAGGTTTCCGCCCGTGGTGCCCGGCAGAGTCGAGTAAAGCGTCGTCACCCCGCCGCCGCTGACTTTCACGACCGACGCGAACGCGCTCGGCGACGGAAATCCGAGGAGGTAGATTTCGCCATTGGCGTGATCGACCGCCATCTCGTCGGGGGTATATGACCCTGTATTGGCGACGGACGTGACAATGACCGCCGCGCGGGCGCGGTCCGTTGTTGCCAGCATCAGGACAGCAAGCACAAAAACGCTCAAGCGGCGGATCTGCAGTGACATGGATTGCCCTTCACGCGGGAAACGAGATGTGCAGTTTGCCCGGCAGAGATGGAGGCGTGCAATCGCGCGCCCTTACGCCATCTTGATGTTCTCAGAGCCCGCGATCCCCGATGAACTTTCAGCCCGGATGCGGAAAACTCTACCCAGTCGACCGCACGAATGTACACAATAAAATACGAACATACCGCCGGCCCGCTGAACCGCTGGAAGCGCTAAATCCGTGCTTTCGCGCGAGTTCGACGTGTGGCAGCGGGCGAGCTGCCCGCGCGGCCATTGCCAGAAGCTTTCCTGTTCGGCGGTTCGAATTCGACGTAGCCGTAGCTCTTGAGATGTTCGGAAAGGAACGGGAAGTCGTGCACATCCCCGCGCCCGCGCGGGTCGGTCTTGTAGCGGCCGACGGCTTCCGGATTGACCGGGATTCTCACCAGCGGGAAGCCGAGGAACGGCTCGAGCGATTTGAGCGTCTCGTCCTGCTTAAGGACGAAATCTTCGAAGCGAACCGTCGTCCAGCGCTTCGGCTTCGGCGTAGCGCGGACGATCTCGACCTGATACTTCCAACTGATCGCGCGGCGGAGACGTTCGTCACCCGTCTTGTCGTACGCGATGCCGAAATCGGCGAGATCGTCGGTGAGGTGCTTGCCGAGAATGCTGTCGCGCGGATCGCGCACCCAGTTGATGTAGTGCGCGTCCGGAAACATGCGGACGATCCACGGAAAGACCAACGTCGTCTCCGGGATCTTCCAACCTTTGCGGATCGCGGGCGATGAGAGCACTGACGACAGGTACGATTCGATCAGCTTCGTGAAGCGCGGGTCGATCTTCATCGTGTGCAGTTTGGAAAAATCCCACTGCACGCCGCCCTTGTGCTTCACATATTTGGCCATCACACGGCAGGCTTCGTACATCTCTTCGGGCGGGAGGAGGTCGCCGGATTGGTTGAGGGTGTCCCCCATGTAGACGCCGGATTGGGAGAGCGTGTGCGACATTGCGCGCGTTCCGCCGTGGCCGCGGCCGATGACGGTCACAAGTACGCGCTCCACCTCGTCGCCGGGGTGATGCTGACCTTTGGTGGCGTACTTATTGGGAGCTGCGCCCCCGGCGGCTGAAGCCGCCGGCTTAGCTTTGTCGGCTTGCAGGCGCTTCGCCGCGCCGACGTCGCCGATGTGGAGGGTTTCGTAGGCTTGCTTGGAGGACTTGAAGGCGCCGAGCCCTTTGTGGCCGTGCCAGTCGCCTTGGCGGTGCATGGGATTTTTGACGCCGGTTTCTTTTTCGCGCTTCGCGATCCACGCGTTCATTCGCGCGGTCAGCTCTTTCACGACGCCGCGATTTTCCGCGGCGACGTTTTCGTCTTCGTGCGGGTCTTCGATCAGGTTGTACAGCTCGACCTTCGGCTTGAAGTGAAAATCCGGCTCGAGCGCGACGATGAGCTTCCACTGCGGCGTGCGCCAGCCGTGCTTGCGCATCCAGGTGCATTCCGTGATGTAAAATTCGCTCTCGAAGCTGGTCGCCTCGCCGCGCACAAGTTGGGTGAGCGATCGACCGTCGAACTTCGCAGTGGTTTTGATTTCCGCAAGCTCGCAGAGCGTGGGAACGAGGTCCTTGTGCTGGTTGTAGCCGGCGATGCGCTTGCCGGCGGGGATTTTCGACGGGTAGCGGATGATCAGCGGCACATGGAGCGTGACATCGTACAGGCCGTGATGGTCGAACCAGCACTCGTGGTCGTAAAGCGTTTCGCCGTGATCGCCGTTGATAACGACGATCGTGTTGTCAAGGATTTTGAGCTGCTCGAGCTGGGTGAAGATCCGCGCGATGCACGAATCCATGTAGGCGAGCGCGCCGTCGTACTGCGCGACGAGGTAATCCTTGTCCGTGCAGCCGGGCGGCATCCACGTCGCGAAATAATCGCGGAAGGGTTTGAAATTCCAAACCGGCTTCATCGAATCGTTCGTCGGGTCGGTCTCGTTGCCGTGATAAAACATCCGATCGAACGGCGCCGGCGGGAGGTAGGGCGAATGCGGGTCCATGTGCCGCAGCATCGCGAACCACGGCTTGCCTTCCTCGTGCAGCCGATCGATCTCCGGCTGCGCGACGTCATTCAGATTCTGCGCCTTCGGACTTCGCCCCTCGGACAGCGATCCCCAACCGGAAAACTCGATGTACTTATCGAACCCGCGCGATGCCGGGTTCCATCCGAAGCCGACGCACGTCGTGTTGTAGCCGTTCTTGCGGCAGATCTCCGCGAGCGTGGTCGCCTTGCGCGTGAGCTTTCCCTTGTGCCGCAGCGCGACGACCTCGGTGCCGAAGCAATCGCGGCCGGTCAGCATGGACGAATAGGCGGGCGTCGTCGGGATGTGCGCGGAATACGTTTTCTCAAACAGCGTGCCCTGTTGCGCGAAGCGATCGATGTGCGGCGTCGTCAGACGCGGGTAGCCGTAACAGCTCATGTGATCGGCGAGGATCGAATCGATCGCGAAGAGGAGAATGTTCGGCTTTTTCTTGTCGCTTTCGTTGCGTCGTCGAACAGCCATAGGGCGGACAGACTAAACCATTTTCGCGTCCGCCGCACTCACTCGAAAGGAGCAGTTCTGATGCGAAGATCGCTTTGGATAGCAGCAGTAGGAACCTTGGTCGCAGGCGGCCTGGTTTTCGCCGCGCCGCCGCCGCGCGGCGGTGGGGGCGGAGGCGGTGGAAGCCAGGGCGAGGGCGGAAAGGGCGGACCACCTCCGCAACATGGCGAAGGGGACAAGGGCGGCGGCGGCGGTCAGGGTGGCGGGCCGGGCGGTGGCGGGCCGACGAGTCGCCCGTCGCCGGATCAATTGTTCGACCGCGCGGATTCGAACCACGACAACATGCTTTCGCGCGAGGAGTTCAAAAAATTCATCGCCTCGCGTCGTCCGCCGCCACCGCCGCCGCATGGCGAAGGTGACGGCGACCGTCCGCCGCCACCGCCCCGGGAGTAGGGCGCAAGGAACCTGAATACGAAACCGTTGTCATCCTGAGGTGTTCCGAAGGATCTGCGCGACGCGACGCGCGGGCCAGATCCTTCGGGCGTACCTCAGGATAACAACTCCTGCATTGTCGCACCTCGTCATTCCCAACTACGCGACCTCCTCGATCCGCACGCGGCGGCCCAGCTCTGCGGAGCGGTAGCACGCCAGCGTCATGCGCAGTGACGTCAGCCCTTCGCGGGCCGTGCAGATCGGCGGTCGCTCGCCCTTGAGAAATTTCAGCAGCTCCGGCGCGAGGGCGGCGATGCGTTCGCCGTGCGCGGCCGGCGACGCGGTCGCGCTGTTGAACCACTCCTTGCTTCCCTTCAAAAACCATTTGAGCCCGACCGCGCCTGCCGGCCGCGGCACCTGCGCGCTCGGGCCGTCGCCATAATTCTGAATGATCACGCCGTCTTCGCCGACGATCTCGGTCGTGTTTTCGCCGGCGAGGCAGACGAAGGAACTGACGACCTCCGCGAACGTGCCGTCCTGATAGCGGAAGATGGCGATGCCGTGGTCGTCCGGAACATTCTCGTCGCGCAGCGTCGCGATCTCCGCCACGACGCTCTCCGGTTCGCCCAGCAGCCACAGTAAAAAATCGATCGCGTGCGACGCGTCGTCCGCCCACATGCCGCGGTTCAGTTTGTTATCGACGTGCCAAGTTTTCTCGAAGCCGGGCCAGACGTGCGTCGACAACCCGTGCCGGCGGCGGACCATGTAGACGCGGCCTAGCGTGCCAACCTGGAGCAGATGCTTCATCTCGAGGTTCTGCGGATCAACGCGCATCTGCCAGGCGAGCGTGAACGGGACTTCCTCACGCGTGACGTCGGCGACGATGCGATCGGCTTCCTCCATCGTCAGGCAGAGCGGCTTTTGCAGGATGATTTTCTTCCGCGCCGCGGCGGCGGCTTCGACGAGATCGGCGTGGAGCGAGGTCTCGGCGCCGATGATCACCGCGTCGATCCCCGGACGAAGCAGCAAATCCGCGGCGGATTTGTAAATGTCGAGGTGGTACTGCTCCTTCGCAGCCGCGGCGCGTGTCGCGTCGTGATCCCATGCGCCGACGATCTTGATGTCGTGCGGAAAATGCTTCCGCCACTGGTCGCAGTAGACCCCGACGTGACCGTGCGCAAGTCCGAGGATGCCGAGATTGATGGGCATATCAGCGGATGGTGATTGATGAGGGGTGATCGACCAAGACGAGTGGGCCTTCGGCCCGACCGCTACGCAAAGAGATACTGTCAATCACCAGACACCATGCCTTTCACCGTGCCCCGCACGCCTGCAAGCACGCCTGCATATGACCGCGCGATTCGGCGGCGATCGCGACGCAGCGCGGGACGTCGTAACTCTTCGCGCCGATGATTTCGAGATCAAACGGCCCCGAGTAGCCGCTTTCGTGAAGCACGCGGAGATAACCGGGCAGGTTGATGTCGCCGCGGCCGTTGGCCTGGTGCTCGGGCTTGCCGGGACCCTGCTGGCG
>JAXDMN010000174.1:0-32820 GCA_034666045.1 Phycisphaerales bacterium
CGGCGATCGGCGTGCCGACGCAGGCGGAGCAGGCGCGCATCGTCGAGCAACTCGACGCGATGATCAAGAACCTCGCGATCAAGCTCGACGACAAGCGCTTCGAGCAACGCAGCGGTGGCGGCGGTGGCGGCGGCGGAAATCCGGGGCCCAAGCTTCCGCCCGAGGCGGAGCTGCGCCTCCTCCGCGATTTGCAGAAGGCGATCAACACGTCGACGAAAAAGATCGACGGCGAGAAGGACAAGGACAAGCCCAAGTTGCTCGCCCTCGGCAATCGGCAGGGCGAGATCCGCGGCCTTCTCGATCAGACGCTGCAAAAATCGTCAGGCGGCGAGACCAAGCTCCGCCCTGAGCCGGACAACGCCGATCAGCTCCCGGAAGAAGCGAACGCCGAGCAGATCGAGCAGCAGGAACTCGAGCAGGCGCTCGCCGGCGATCAACCGGACGCCGAGCAGATCCAGAAGGACCTGCTCACGGTCGGCGACCGCATGGCGCGCTCGCGTCAGCGGCTGGCGATCAAGAACGATCCGGGCAAGACCACGCAGCTCATCCAGGAGCGCATCCTGATCGACCTCGAGACGCTGATCGACCAGTCGAAGAAGCAGGCCGCCGCCTGCAAGCCCGGCCAGGGGAAAGGCAAGGGCGAGCAGATGGCCAAGGCGCAGGCCGATCGCCAGGTCGCCGATGTCCAGGGCGGCAAGAAGGGCCAGCCCAAGGAGAAGGGCGGCAACCCCGCCGGGCAGTCGAAGGCGCCGGGCGAAGCCGGCCGGCAGGAAGACCTCTCCGCCAAGATCGAAGAAACCGCCGCCGAGTGGGGCAAGATCAGCCCGCGCACGCGCGCCGCGGTTCAGGAAGGCGCCGACGAGCAGATCATCGAGAAGTACCGGCGGTACGTGGAAGACTACTATCGCGGGATGGCCGTTCGCGGCGCGGAGCGGCAGTGATCGTTGGAAGGTCTAACGGATTGGAACTCGAGCGATTCTCATCCTGAGCGTACTCGCGAAGGATCTGAGTCGTTCGTCAATCGGTGCCAGATGCTTCGGAGTACCTCAGCATGACACACCGCACACTACGGATGACTGCGTTGTGCTGCGCGACGATGCTCGGGATCGTCACGCCCGCCCTCCGCGCCGCCGACGCGAAGAAATCCGACATCGCCGCCCAGCCTAACCAGGTGCGCGGCGACGAGATCACGCCGCAGCAGCAGGAAGCGGTCCGCCGCGGGCTGGCGTGGCTGGCGGCGCATCAGCAGGCGGACGGCTCGTTCGGCGCCGGCGGCGGGGCGGGCAAGCACGCCGGCATTACCGCGCTCGCGGGGCTCGCCTTCATGCAGGCGGGCAATCTCCCGGGCCGCGGGCAATATGGCGACAACGTCCAGAAGTGCCTCAACTTCGTCCTCGCCTCCTGCCAGGAATCAGGTTTGATCTCCTCTGATACTTCGCACGGCCCCATGTACGGCCACGGCTTTGCCACGCTGTTCCTCGGCGAAGTCTTCGGCATGACCGGCGATGAGCAGGTGAAGGAAAAGCTCCAGCGGGCCGTGCGGCTGATCGAGCAGACGCAGAACAAGGAGGGCGGCTGGCGCTACCAGCCGGTCCCGTACGACGCGGACATCTCCGTCACGATCTGCCAGATCATGGGACTGCGCTCCGCGCGCGACGCCGGCATCAAGGTCGACAAGGCGACGATCGACAACGCCGTCAAATACGTGATGGCCTGCCGCAATCCCGACGGCGGATTCTCGTACATGGCGCGGCAGGGCGGCGGCGGCGGGAGCGGGTTCGCGCGATCGGCGGCGGGCGTGGCGTCGCTCTACTACGCGGGCGTCTTCGAGGGTGACGCCCTCTCGTCTGGCCTGAACTACCTCAAGGCGTTCACGCCTGGCAAAGGCATGGCCGCTGACGCCGAGGGACACTATTTCTACGGCCACTACTACGCCGTGCAGGCGATGTTCCTCGCCGGCGGCGACCACTGGGCGACGTGGTTCCCCGCCATCCGCGACCAGCTCTGCGCCCGGCAGAACAACCAGACCGGCGCCTGGTCCGGCGATTTTTCCGAAGACTACGCCACCAGCATGGCGCTGATCATCCTGCAAATGCCCAACCGCTATCTCCCGGTCTACACGGGCAAGGGTCCCGGCAGTTGAAGAAGAAGTGAACCACAGAGATCACCGAGACCACAGGGACGAATGAGATGAATCGTGTTTCCGCTTTCTCTGTGGTCTCGGTGATCTCTGTGGTTCAACTCGCCTTTTGCAACGCTGCGACGTTCGCGCAGCAGTCGAAGTGGACGCTCACCAGCGCGGACTTTCGCAGCAAGCAGGTTGACCTCGCGACCATCGATGACAAAGGGGCGACGTTCGGCGACGGCTCGGTCGTCGGGTTCAACGACCTTCTTCTGCTCGAGCGCGAGATCGATCCGAAACAGCAGCAGCAACCGCCGGGCGGCGGCGGCGGGAAATTCGTCCTTTATCTCATCGGCGGCGACCAATTCCGCGGTGAGCCGGTGAAATTGGACGGCGAAACGCTCCACTGGAGCTCGCCCGCGGTCGGCAACATGCAGGTGCCGCTACGCCAGGTGACCGCGCTCGCTCGCGCAACGCCGCAGGGCGCGCAGACGCCGCCGGCGACGACCGAAGAGCGGCGCACCGAGGATCTGATCGTGCTATCCAACGGCGACACTGTCCGCGGCATCGTCTCGAACATCTCCCCAGAGCATGTCACTGTGCGGGCCGGCGGCAATGAGACGCTCGTCCCGGTCGAGGGCACCCGCAGCGTCATGTTCGCGGCGACCGCCGGCGCGGCGACTTCAAAGGATCAGCGGGGCGGGCGCACGTTCCGAATTCGCCTCGAGGATGGCTCGGTCATCACCGCGCCGCGGCTTCGCACTGCCGCCGGCGATACGCTTGTCGTCACGCTCGCTGACAAATCCGCGCGCAACCTCCCGCTCTCGTCGGTCGCGAGCATCGAGCAGCTCAACGGCCCGGTGAGCTGGCTTTCGTCGCGCGCGGCGGCGGAGAACGTTCAGACGCCTCTGCTCGACACGCCGCGGCCCGCGCGGATGGATCGCAGCGTGACCGGCAAGCCGATTCGCTTCGGCGAACGCGCTTACGCGCGCGGGATCGGCGTTGCGCCGTACTCGCGGCTGACCTGGAACATCGACCCGGCGACGCGCGGCGACTACCAGACGTTCCGCACGCAGTATGCGATGGAAGGCGCCGGCCAATACGCCGACGTCACCGTGCGCATCAAGCTGGACGATCGCGTCGTGCATGAGAAGCAGACGTTCACCGCGAGCGAACTGTCGCCCGTCGTTCTCGTGCCGCTTGGAAGTGCGAAATCGCTGACGCTGGAAGTCGATTTCGGCGGCAACTACGGCGTGCAGGACCGCTTCAACTGGATCGAGCCTGCCCTGGTCAAAGGCAGCGGCGCCCCGCCCGCGCCCACAGTACCGTCACCCTCCGCCGCGACGACGCGAGCCGCGCAATAAAGAAGGCCAGTCCTTCGCCGTGGACCGGCCTCCATGCAGGCTGAGGTCCGAAGACCGCCAAGCCTATCTGCATGTATCGGTAACGTGCGTGCGCCAGCTTTAGAGAGTGACCAGTGACATCTCTCGCCCCTCCCCTATAATCCGCCGCCAATGTCCACCGCCGATCCAATCGCCAAGCTCGCCCTCGAAGACGGCGCCGTTTTTACCGGCCGCTCGTTCGGCGCGGCGGGCACGACCGAGGGCGAGGTCGTCTTCAACACTTCGATGACCGGCTATCAGGAGATCCTCACCGATCCCTCGTACGCCGGGCAGATCGTGACGATGACGTATCCGCTCATCGGCAACTACGGGATCAACCGCCAGGACGTCGAAAGCAAGAAGCCCCACGTCGCCGGCTTCATCGTCAAGGAGCTGGCGCCCGCGTACTCGAACTACCGCGCGGACATGAGCCTCGATGATTATCTGAAGCAGAACCGCATCGTCGGCATCGAAGGGATCGACACGCGCGCGCTCGTGCGCAAGCTCCGTATCAAGGGTGCGATGAACGGCGTGCTGTCGACGGAGATCCTCGACGACGCGGTCCTGATCGACCGCGCGAAAAAGGTCCGCGACATGTCCGGCGCCGATCTGGTTTGCGAGGTCAGGCCGGACAAGAGCTACGAATGGGCGGAAGACCAGGGCGTCTGGAAGAGCGGGCCGGTCGAGCGCGGCGACGGACTGCACGTGGTCGCGCTCGACTGCGGCGCGAAGCACAACATCCTCCGCCACCTGAGCGAGCGCGGCATTCGCGTCACGGTGCTGCCGCCCGAGACGTCGGCGGAGGAAATTCTCAAGCACAACCCGGACGGCCTGTTCGTCTCGAACGGCCCCGGCGATCCGGCGGCGGTCGACTACACCATCGCGTCGCTCAAGCAGGCGGCGGGGAAAGTGCCGACGTTCGGCATCTGCCTCGGCCACCAGCTCCTCGGCCTCGCCCTGGGCGCGAAGACCTACAAGCTCAAGTTCGGCCACCGCGGCGGCAACCAGCCGGTCAAGAATCTCGACACCGGCCGCGTCGAAATCACCAGCCAGAATCACGGCTTCGCGGTCGAAAAGTCGTCCCTCGAAGCCGCCGGCGGGATCGTCACGCACGTGAATTTGAACGACGACACGGTCGAAGGTTTCCGCCACAAGGATCTGCCGGTTTTCTCCGTGCAATATCACCCCGAAGCCAGCCCCGGACCGCACGACGCGGAATACCTGTTCGACGCGTTCGTCGAGATGATGAAGACAAAAAAGCCGCCGACGGCCAAGCGCCTGGCGGAGTTGCAGTCGCTCCGGGGGTGACTTGCGCACGCGGGAGAGAGGCGAGCTACTCAATTCTTAGCAAGATTTGCGAGTCGGGCGATCGCATCATCCACCGCTTTCACCTCATCGCCCCTCGCCGTCGCTCTCACTGCCTTCAAAAACTCCCGCGACTCCGTCGCCGGGATGTTTCCGACGATCTCGATCGTCCGCCGCCGCTCGCGCGGGTCGCCGCTGCGTTGAAAATTCTTCAGCAGCCCGTCGCACACCCGCTTCATCTCGCCCGGCGTCGAGCGCATGAAGCCGATCAACACGATCGCCTGCTCGCGAATCCGCGCGTCTTTCTCATCGCTGAGGAGAAACAGCAGCCGATTCACCGTCTCGCGATCGTCCATGCGCGACAACTCCGTCAGCCTCTCCATGCGCGCCGCTGGATCCAGCTCACCGCCAAACATCTTGACCATCTCGGATCGCTGCGGCGGGTCGATCGGCGATTCGCTGAGCAGGTTTATCGCCATGCGAACCATTTGATCCTTGTCCTGCGACGACTTTCCATGCACGGCCTTCGCCGCCGGAGACCGCCGGACGCACGGCACGATGATGTCGCCGCTCTGCTGATATGACTGCGGCAGCCAGCCGAAGATTTCAGATCCCCCGTCGCCGGGACCGGCGTGGGTCTTGCCGTAGAAGGCAGTCACGCGGCCGTTCACGTTATTGTCGGCGCCATACGAGTAGCCAATGATCGGCGCGACGTCCGCGGCAGTGAACTTCATGTCGCGCCGCCCGATCGCGCGCACCATCCCGCCGCCGCGGCAGATGTTTTCCGGGTATTTTTCTCCGCCGTTCTGCACCCAACTCCAGTTGATGTACGTCCAGTCACCGCGGCCATTCGTCTTGTCGTAGCCGGGATTGCCGTACGTGAAATAGACCGACCCGCTGCGACCTTCGTCGCTGACGTTGGGCTTGTACCACATGTCGCGCGGGATCCGCGTCGGCGTGATCAGGTAGCTCGTGCCGTTCTTCCAACCCGCCGGCTTGCCGTTGAGACCGAGAGGCTTGGGCATCGTCGGCCGCGACTTCAGGTCATCGAGCGCCACATGTCCGTACTGCCCGTTCTCGACGTGATCCTGATAATGCCCCGGCCCGCCGCCGGGATGAAAGAGCAGCTTCATCCCGCTGGCCGTCGTGATGATCTCGTGCGCGTCGATCTCCAGGCATCCAACGGGGCACGGCTTGTTGCCGCCTTGCTTGCTGGGATCTCTGGCGAGAGCGAAAAATCCGGTTGGCGTGCCGTCGGCGAAGCGGAGCGGGATTTTTTCGCCCTTCATCTCGACGCAGATGCGCGTACGGTGCTGCCCCGACACGTTGAAATTATCCGCCGGCGCTGCGGCCGCCGCGCAGAGGGCGGCCAGCACGATCGCAATGAACATTCGTTGTCGCATCGTTAGAAATTATTACGTGGTCGCCGGTACATTACGAGCATGCTCCTTTTCGACGCCCACCTCGATCTCGCGTGGAATGCGCTGTCGTGGAACCGCGACCTGACCCGATCGACCGCCGAGCTGCGCGCGGCCGAGCGCGAGATGACCGATCATCCCGGCCGCGGCAAAGGCACCGTCGCGCTGCCGGAAATGCGCCAGGGCGGCGTCGCCGTCTGCCTCTCGACATTGCTTTGCCGCGCGAATCCCAAGGCACAGCCGCCGACCGGCCACCTGCGCCGCGATCTCGACTGCGCCAGCCAGCACCTTGCCTGCGCCCACGCGCGCGGCCAGCTCGGTTACTACCGCCTGCTCGAAGAACTTGGCGAAGCCACGATCATCACGTCATCGAAGCAGCTCGACGCGCACTGGCAACGCTGGCAGCATGCCGCTGATCACGCGGAGAAAAAAACGCCGCTCGGGTTCATCGTGGCGATGGAAGGAGCCGATCCGATCGTTTCACCCGCGCAGGCCGAGCGCTGGTTCAACGACGGCCTGCGCACGGTCGGCCTCGCGCACTACGGCCCCAGCGCGTATGGCGTCGGCACCGGCTTCTCCGGTCCGCTGACTCCCGCTGGCGTCGAGCTGCTCAAGGAATTCGACCGACTCGGCATGATCCTCGACCTCACCCACAGTTCCGACCCCACCTTTTTCCAGGCGCTGGACGTTTTCCACGGCCCCGTCCACGCGAGCCATAACAACGTCCGCGCCCTCGTGCCCGGCGACCGCCAATATTCGGATGAGCAAATCAAACTGCTCATCCAGCGCAACGCCGTCATCGGCGCCGTCTGCGACAACTGGCAACTTCACCCCAAATACAAGCGCGGCGAAACTCTGCGTGAGCTCATCACCCTGAAAAACGTCGCCGACACCATCGACCACATCTGCCAATTGGCCGGCAATACGAATCACGTCGGCATCGGCTCCGATCTCGACGGCGGCTTCGGAACCGAACAATCGCCGCTCGAACTGGACACGATCGCGGACATGCAGAAGCTCGCCCCGATTCTCGAAAGCCGCGGTTATAGCGAGGCCGATATCCAAAAAATCTTCCACGGCAACTGGCTGCGGTTCTTCCGGGAAAACCTTCCGAAGAATTGATTCGCGGATAAACTGATCCGGCATGATCCAGCTCAATCCCGTCGAAGCCCGCCTGCTCGGCGTCTTGATCGAGAAATCGACGACGACGCCGGAGCAATATCCGCTTTCGATCAACGCCCTCACCGCCGGCTCGAATCAGAAGAGCAATCGCGACCCGATGCTGAATCTGAGCGAGGACGAGGTTTTTGACGCCGTCGAAAGCTTGCGCCAGAAGCAGCTTGTTGTGCGCGTCGACGCCGCCGGCAGCAGGGTGCACCGCTTCAAGCACACCGCCGGGGAGACGCTGCGCTGCCGGGCAGGCGAGCTCGCGGTGCTGGCGGAACTGTTGTTGCGCGGGCCGCAGACCTTGGGCGAATTGCGCGGACGGGCGTCGCGAATGTCGCCGCTCAACACGCTCGAGGACGCGAAGGCGATGATCCGCGCGCTGGCGAAGCATACGGAGCCGCTGGCGAAGGAAATTCCGCCATCGCCGGGCAGTCGGGCGGAGCGTTATGTTCAACTCCTTGCGCCCGATGCGCATCGCGTCGACGAAAGTGCCGCCGCCGCGGCGCCACAAACCGCCGCGCCCGCGCCCGCAGGTGGTCTGTCCGAGCGCGTCGCCCGGCTCGAATCCGAGCTTGCAACCCTGCGTGCGGCCGTGCAAAAACTCGCATCCGCCGTCGGCGAACCCGACCCGTTAGAATCCGCATCGAATTCCGGAATCGCCGAGAATGTCGCCGCCGCCGGCGAGTAGAATACGACCGCTTTCGCGGGAGGCGTTCATGCGCGACATCGTCCGGCTGCGGATCCCATTCGCCCTGTTGCTCGTTCTCGTCCTGCTGCGCTCCGGCACCGCCGCCACCACGCAGCCCGCGACGACGCAAGCGAACGAAACCCACTTCCTCCGCTTCGTCGGCGACGGCACGAAGGGCGGCGCACTCGAGACCTCCGACGTCACCTTCACCAATGCCGACGGGAAGAAAGTTCGCCTCATCGCCGCCGTCCACATCGCGGAGGCCGCCTATTTCCGCGACATCCAGTCGAGCGTCGAGCGCACGGACGCGGTCCTTTACGAGATGGTCAAACCGAAAGGCTCCGGCCCGCCGCAGAAGGGCGTGCAGAGCGATCACGCGATCGCGCAGCTCCAGCGTTTCCTCAAGGATCGCCTTGACCTGTCGTTCCAGTTAGATGAGGTTGATTACACGCCGAAGAATTTCGTCCATGCCGATCTCGACGCCGAGACCTTCCAGCGGATGCAGTCACAGCGCGGCGAATCGTTCGCCTCGATGATGCTCGCGTCGCTGCTGAAATCACTGTCCGACCCGGCGGCCATTCGGCAGTTCGAGGATGAGCCGATCGACGTCGTCGATCTCATGACCCGCCCGGATGGCGAACGCCAGATCAAGCTATTGCTCGCCCGCCACCTCGGCGATTTCGAGAAGGAAGCGATGGGCATGAACATGCTCGACGGCACCGTGATCCTGACGGAGCGCAACAAGGCGGTCATGCGCGCGCTGGACGAATCGCTCGCCGCCGGCAACAAGGACATCGCGATTTTCTACGGCGCCGCACACATGCCGGACCTGGCCAAGCAACTCGAGCAACGCGGCTTCAAGCCGACGGAAACAAAATGGCGGGCGGCGTGGGACGTTCGCATCCGCGATGACCAGCCGTCGGCGTTCCAGAAGTTGATCGAGCACACGTCCAAGGAACTCCTCAAGCCGCCGGCGGAGTAACCGCGCTGAAGCCTCATCCTGTCAGACAACCTCTGCGAATCCGACGCCATCGCCGTGGCTGACTGCGTTCGCCCGCCGATTTTTTCGCCGACAAACCACGCTTGGGTTTGCTATGTTCTTAACTGCCGTCGGCCATTGTGGGTGTTGGTGGAACTGGTTGTGGCAAAAGAGGTTACGACAATGAGCGACGCACGGGTTGGCCGAGAGAGCAAGAGGCGCGGGATCGATCCCGAACCGCCGCGTCGACCGTGCGCGCGAAACGAACCCAATCGAAGCCAAGCGAAGCCAGCGAAAAACCCACGCCCTGAGCGGCCAATGCGGTTTTGTGCCATTGGCGGCGCTTCGCCGGTGACGAAACGAAGCCAACGGCGGTTTGGGCGGTTCGCTTGGGTCGCGGTGGTGATGCTGCTCGTATTCGTCACGCGCGCCGCGCACGCGGTCGATGTTGATCTCAGTGCTTACCGCGACACCTCGGGCGTAACCGTCACCCGCGACGGGACGCGGGTCAAATGCACCTGGCCGATTGACGGCGGCGAGAGCGGTTCCGTCACGTTTCAACTCGCGCCCGATCGGCCGCTGATTCAGGAGATGGCGATCGGCGCGACGCCGGTGATCGCCGACGTCGATCCGGTGCTCGTCATGACCGTCGGCTCGCGCAATTTGAGCGATAAAGCGGGCTGGATTGCTTTCTTCGACAACCCGCCCAAGCGGCCGCACCAGACGCATCTCGCCGCGCTGAGCAAGACCAGCGCCCGCGTCGAGAGCAGCGGCGCGCGGACGACGATCATCATCGGCGACCTCACCTGCGGCCGATTCCGCGGCGACATGCGCTTCACTTTCTTCGCGGGCAGCCAAATCGTGCAAGCAACAGCGGTGGTGAGCACCGAGGAGGACGGCCGTGCGATTCTGTACGACGCGGGGCTCGTGGCAGCGAAGCCGACGTGGAAAAACATCGCGTGGATCGACAACACGACCGACACCGCCCGCCGCGCCGCGCCGAAGCTCGACGGCGCGTCGCCGCTCGCCGTTCGTCATCGCACGATCGTCGCCGAGAGCGCGGGCGACGGTGGATCGCTCGCCCTGTTCCCGCCGCCGCATCAATACCTTTATCCACTCGACTTCGCCGACAATTTTCAATTCGCCTGGCATGGCACGAACTGGCGCGACATGGTGAAGCAGACCGGCTTCGGCGTCCGCCAGACCATTGAAGGCGATAAGCGCTACGTCCCCTGGGTCAACGCGCCGCCAAAAACGCAGCAGCGGCTCAGCGTCTTCTATCTCCTCAGTCGCGGCAAGGCGGACGAGGCAATCGAAGCGGTGAAGCGCTACACGCATGGCGACACCTTCAAGCCGCTCGACGGCTACAAGGTGTTTTCCAGCCACTACCACGTTGAGCACACGCTCGATTTCATCCGCCGGCAACGCGAGCAGGCGACGAACAGCATTCCGCAGGGCTTGCGCGAGCCGGGCTTCGTCAAATCGTTCAAATCGCACGGCATCGACATCGTCCATCTCGCCGAGTTCCATGTTCACCATACGCCGCAGATGAACGCCAAGCGGCTCGACCTGCTTCGGACGATGCACGAGGAGTGCGCGCGCCTCAGCGAAGACGGCAAATTCCTCCTGCTTCCCGGGGAAGAGCCGAACGTACACCTCGGCGGGCACTGGATCAGCTTCTTCCCCAAACCGGTCTACTGGACGCTCCAGCGCGACAAGGATGAGCCGTTCGTCGAGCAGGTCGACGGCGTCGGCAACGTCTATCACGCCGGCAGCGCCGACGACGTGCTGAAGCTGATGGAAGCGGAGCGCGGGCTGATGTGGACGGCGCATCCGCGCATCAAAGGCTCGTTCGGCTTTCCCGACGCGTATCGCAACACAAACTATTTCCGCAGCGATCGCTTCCTCGGCGCTGCGTGGAAGGCGATGCCCGCGGACTACTCGCGCGACAAACTCGGGCTGCGCGTACTCGACCTGCTCGACGACATGAACAACTGGGGAAATCGAAAAAGCGTCCTCGGCGAAGTCGACGTCTTCAAAGTCGAACCCGAATACGAGCTATATGGCCACATGAACGTCAACTACGTGAAGCTGAACCGGCTCCCTCGCTTCAGCGAGGGCTGGCAACCGCTCGTCGATGCGCTGCGCGCCGGCGAATTCTTCGTGACGACAGGCGAAGTCCTCATCCCATCCTGCTCCCTCGATCGGCAGACGTCGCAAGTGACCGCGAACGTCGAATGGACCTTCCCCCTCGCGTTCGCGGAAGTGATCAGCGGCGACGGCACCACCGTGCATCGCCAGCGCGTCAATCTGGACGATTCCCGGTCATTTGGCTCACGAACATTGACCATTCCGGTCGATCTGCGCGGAAAGAAATGGCTTCGCCTCGAGGTCTGGGATGTCGCGGCCAACGGCGCCTTCACGCAGCCGATCTACCTATCTTCCTGAGGTGCAATTGATTCACAACCAGCCGGTCGGATGGTAAAAACACGACCACTCAACGGATGAACACGCTGTACTACCGATCCTGCGTCGCCGTCGGCAAATTCCTCTTTTGGAATTGCGTGCGGCTTCACCTGATCCGCCCGGAGATCACCGATCGCCCGGGGCCGTATATTCTCGCGCTGACTCACCTCGGCAACGTCGATCCGTTCTGCTCATCGGTGCTCGTCCGGCGGCACATTCGCTGGATGGCGCGGAAGGAATTTTTTCGCTTCAGGCCGTTCGCGTGGTTCCTGCGGAAAATGGGCGCGTTCAGCGTAAATCGGCAGGGCATCCCGGTCAGCGCGATCCGCCGGGCGATCGAACTGGCGCGGACGGGCGAGGTCGTCGGGATCTGCCCGGAAGGCGGACGCGCGATGGGGAAGGCGGCGGCGTTCCGCGGCGGGAAAATCAAGAAGGGCGTTTGCTCCGTCGCGATCCGCTCCGGGGTGCCGATCGTTCCGTGCGTCATGCTCGGCACGCCGGACATGAACCGCGTCGGGCCGTGGCTGCCGTCGAAGCGCGCGAAGCTGTGGGTTGCGTACGGCGAGCCGCTGACGCCGCCCACCGGCAAGAGCACGCGCGCCAAGCGCGAGCAGTTGCGCGAGCAAATCAGCGCGGCGTACATCCGGCTGTACGAAGAATTGCGGCATCAATTCGGACTCGAAGACGCCGCCGTACCGTAGCAACATCGATCGCTTCAGACGCGGGTGCATGCGTGGGCGACACCTTTTACAACGTCATCGTTTTCTTCTTCCGCTTCCCGTTCTGGGTTTCGTCGCGCCCGGTCCATCTGCACGTGGATCGAATCCCGCGCGAAGGTCCGTTCGTCCTGGCGTCGAGCCATCTGAGCCCGTACGACGTGCCCGCCCTCATGCGCTCGAGCACGCGGCACCTGGACTTCGTCAGCACCACCGAGATTTTCCAGAACAGATTCATCGCGTGGTTTTATGGAAACATGGGAACGTTTCCGATCGACCGAAGCCGCCGCGACGCGAAGGCCGTCCGCGTCATTCTCGATCGGCTGGCGCGCGGGCGCGTGGTCGCGATCTTTCCGGAGAGCCGGATTCGGCCGGAGAGCGAGTCGGTGGTATGTGGCGCAAGAGTTCGGCCGACCGTGGCGCGGCTGGCGAAGCTCGCCAACGTGCCGATCGTGCCTGCGGCAGTGTGGGGGGCGAGCGCGTATTCACGCCTCATCAACTGGCTGCCGCTGCGGCGCGTTCGCTATGGCGTGATCTATGGCGAGCCGATCGTCGTCGAGGATGAAGCGGAAGGGGAACGGGAACTCGCCGAGGCGTTTCAGCGGCTTTACGCGGAGCTGCGCGAGCGGATGGGTGCCGGAGATGTTGCGCCGGTTTCCGCGGACTTCCGCGCCGTGTACTCCGAGAACATTCCGAGCTCGAGATGATGTTTGACATCCTCGAATCCCGCCGCCGTCAGCGCGCCGATGATCCGCTCGGCCGGCACGCATTGCTCGATCGTGTCCCAGTAATATTGCCAGAGCAGTTGTGTGTCCGCCCGTCGCGTCGTCAGCCGCGTGAGCGCGGGCACGACGAAACGCATGTACGCCTTCATCATGGCCAGGTGCACGCGCGTCCGCGGGCGGGTGATTTCGAGCACGCAAATCCGCCCGCCCGGCTTGAGCACGCGATGAAATTCGCCAAACGCAGGGGCGAGATCCGAGAGGTGCCGCAGCGCGTAGCCCATCGACAGAAAATCAAAACTTTCGCCGGCGAACGGAAGTTCCTCGGCGACGCCGCGGGCGAGGCGGATCAGCAGCGTTTTTCGCGCCTCGGACATCATGCCGATGCTCGGATCGACGCCGACGACCAGCTTCGGGTCGCCGGTGATCTGCACTTCCTCGCGCGCGACCAGGCCGGTGCCGACCGCGACGTCGAGCACGCGCATCCCGCGCGCCAATCCCGCGCGCTCGAGCGCCTTGCGGCGGTACCATGAGCCGGAGCCAAACGCCATCAGCCGCTCGACGTGATCGTAATCGCCGGCGGTTTCGTCGAAGATCTTTCTAACGAACGGGCGCTTCCCTTGGTCTACATCGTAATAGCGCGGCAGGTCCGGGTGGGGGGCGAGCGTGCGATCCATCGCGAAAGACAGTATGCGCATACGACGCAAAACGAAAGAGATTCAGCGCATCCGCCGGCCGGATTGATTGACGACCGCCGGCATGACCGATATTTTCCCAGTGGGCGTGATGCAAAATACGCAGATGTTTTCACCGGCCGTCGTCGCTCCCACGTATGACAACGCGCGCACGCTCGCGGCGATCGTCACGCGCATTACACAACTCGGCCTGCATGTGTTCGTCGTCAACGACGGCTCGACCGATGACACGGCGGCGGTGCTCACGCAATTTTCGGAGAATCCCGCCGTCACCGTCATCACGCACGAGATGAATCGAGGCAAGGCGGCCGCGCTGATGACTGGTTTCGCGGCGGCGCAGTCGGCGGGATGCACGCACGTGGTCACGATTGATACGGACGGGCAGCTCGATCCCGATCAGATCCCCACACTGCTCGAGATCGCGCGGCGCGAGCCGGCGGCGTTCGTCATCGGTACGCGCGACGCGACCGCGGCGGATTATCCGGCGCGAAGCCGGCTCGGACGGCGCGCATCGAACCTGCTCGTTCGCATGGAGAGCGGCTTGCAAGTGACCGACAGCCAGTGCGGATTCCGCATCTACCCGCTGCGAATGATCGACGCGATCGAGTGTCGCGCGGGACGATACGGATTCGAGACCGAAGTCCTCACCCGCGCCGCCTGGGCGGGATTCGAGGTGCGCGAGACGCCGGTCGCGTGCAGCTACCTGCCGCACGGCCAGCGCGTCAGCCATTTTCGGCCGTGGATCGATTCGTTCCGCGCGGTCGCGATGCACGCGCGGCTCGCATCGCGCGCGCTGGTCGACTGGATCAGCCCCATTCGCGCGTGGCAGCAACTGCGGCGCGAGGAAACCGCGGCGCACGAAATGGCGACCGGTTTTGCGGTCGGCGTGTTCATCGCGAACCTCCCGCTCTACGGCGTGCAGACGCTCCTGAGCCTCTACGCCGCCCGGCGGCTTCGTCTTCATCCGCTCAGCGTCGTCGCCGGCTCGCACATTTCCACGCCGCCGATCGGGGCGGTGCTGATCGCGCTGGCCATCGGCGTCGGGCACTGGCTGCTGCACGGGAAATGGCTCGAGATGCCGCAATGGGAAGCGACGTGGAGCGGCTGGGCGCAGCTCGCGGGGACGCTGATGCTCGAATGGACGATCGGCGGATTGCTAATCGGAACCGTGATGGCGTCGGTGGCGTTTTTCCTCTCGCACGCGCTGCTGCGTTACCTCGCTGCGCCGGCGCCGACGACTTCCGCGACGCCCGCGGCAGTAACGCCGATCGATTGATACCCGGGGATTCCGAGCAGCTCATCCAGTCTCACCGGCGCGAGATTCGCGCGGCGAAGGTCATCCAGCAACATCGGCACCGCGGCGATCGTCGCCGATCGGTCGGCGTTGCGCGCGTGCGGCTCGACGCCGTCGTGCAGCAGCAGAATCTCGCCGTCCGCGACGTTTCTGAATCGGCCCATGATGCGCTGCGGCGTGGTCGGCAGCCCATCGATCGCGCGGCGGGACCAGGTGATCATCGCGTGCGGCGTCGATCGCATTGCGGAGAACGTGTGCCCTGTCTTCAGGCCCACTGGCGGACGATACATCGCCGGCCGCACACCGATCGCCGCCTCGATCGCCGCATCCGTCTCGATGATCTCCCGCAGCCAGTATCGCCGCAGCCGCATGACGCCGTAGTGCGAGTGGTTGAAGGAGTGATTCGCGACGAGATGCCCTTCAGCGTGAATGCGGCGGAGCAAACCGGGATGTTTTCGCACGTTTACGCCGATCACGAAGAACGTCGCCCGGACGCCGGCGTCGCGCAGCACATCGAGGATCACATCCGTCGCGCCCGGCGTCGGTCCATCGTCAAACGTAATCGCCACGCGATGCGATCCTGCCGGCCCGCGCGACACGACCGGTCCCCAGAAGCCGCAAGACGGCGCGACCGTCGCGTACGTCAGCCCCGCGAGGATGCCGGCCGCAGGTGCGAAAATGGCGGCGGTTGCGGCGATCATGCCCGCGCCTCGCGCGCATCGGCCCGGCGGTTGATCCAGATCAGCGCCGGCACGACCAGGAGAAAAGTCGCCGCAGCGCAGGTCGCCACGCCGACCGCGACCGCCGCCCCGAGCGACCGCACCGCGGGGACCGACGTGAAGACCAGCGACCCGAAGCCGATGAACGTCGTCGCCGCGCACAGGATGACGGCCGAGCTGGCCGGCGCGAGGTGGTCGATGGCCTGCTCGTCGCTCAACCCGCGCAGCGCCCGCTTTTTCGCCGCCGACACAAGGAAGATCCCGTAGTCGACGTCGATCCCGATCAGCAGTGGAAACGCCACGAGGTTGATCATGTTCAGCTTCTGCCCGGTGAGCCGCATGTACGCGAGCAGGCAGACGATGCCAAAAATCGCCGGCAACGACGCGAGCACGCAGTCCGCCAGGTTGCGATAATGCAGCGCCATGTAAAGCATCACGGCGACGCCGGAGATGATCAACACGCGCGGCAACTCGCGCCGCACGGCGAGCTCGATGTCGTGATTCAAGACGCTCAAACCGGTCAGCGTCGCGCCGGGCAGATCAGCGAGTGCGCCGCGAATCGCTCCCACCGTCGCATCGCGCGACTCGCGCTGCGACCCCGCGTCCTTCACGAACACGAGCGTAATCGCTTCAGAAGTCGCTTGCGCCTTCGCAGACCCTGCCGCCGGAAGAATCGTTTCTGCAAGACTCGGATACCCTCGCAATGCTGCAATCCCCGGTGCTTTCTGCGCGGTCAACAATCGGCGCAGAAACCCTTCGTACGGTTCATAACTCTTCGGATCGAAAATGCTGTTCGCGACCGCGGCGCGGAAATCCGCGACCGCGCGGTCCGCAACCGCTTCACCCGTCGCCGCCACGCGTGCCGGCGCGACGGCGGGATCCGGAAGCAGGCTCGCCAGACCAAAAGAGCCGGTCACGCCCGCCTGTTTGCATCGCGCATCACGCAGGCGGACATCGACAGCGTGCGCAAGACGCAGCAGCTCACTATCGCCGGCGGCGGAGAGATGGATCACCAATCCGCCCGGCGACGTGCCGAACGCCTGGGCGATCTTCGATTGCGCGTCGAGCGCCGGGTTCGGCCGCGGATGCATCGTGGTCAGGTCCGTCTCCAGCGGCAGATTTTCACCCGGCACGACGAGCACGATCAAGGCGAGTGCGAGCATCGCGGCGATCGCAATTGCCCCGGTGCGCGGACGCCGGACGACGCGTCGCAACATCGCGTGAATGGGCAGCCGCCCGGCGGCCGCGCCGGTGGCGCCTGTGGCATGCCTGCGGTCGAAGACGACGAGCAGCACCGGCAGGATCAGCAGTGCGGCGAAGAACGCACCCGTCAGGCCGAGCGATCCAAGCAACGAAAAGTCGCGCAGCGCCTTCACATTCGACGTGCCGATCGCGACGAAGCCGACGACCGACGTCGCCCACGCGGCGAGCATCGCGCCTTTGCAACTTCGCCGCGCGCTGACGGCGGCGTCCGTCGCGTCGGCGCCACTCGCACGGCGGGCGTGATAGTAGGTCAGGAACTCGACCGCGTAATCGATCGCCATCCCCGCCAGCGTTCCGCCGATCACCGCGGTCATCGGCGTCAGCGAATTCGAGAGCAGCGCATACGCGCCGAAGCCATAGAGCAGCCCAACCGCAATCGGAACGAACGCGAGGACAAACGATCGCACCGGCCTGCGGAATGCGAAGACGAAGAGCAATTGCAGGCATGCGATTGACCAGAACACGTTCGACTTCATGTCGCTGCGGATCGCCCGCTCGCTGGCGGCGGCGATCGCGTAGCCGCCGGAGAAATCCAGTTTCAGCCCGTCCGCATTTTCGCGAACGGCGATGTCGCTGATCGTCTGCGTGAATTGTTTCGAAAAATCGAGATCGCTCACCGGCCTGCGGCCGCGAACGCGGATGAGAATGCTGCGGCCGTCCGGCGCGATGAACGCATCGGTGTTCTCGTGCGTCTTAAACGGCTGCCCAGCCGCCGCGCGGTCGATGATGAACTCGTGCAAATGCAGCGGGTCCTGCAGGATGACCTTCGCCAGCGCATCGGCCGCCGGCCCGGGCGTGGAAATCATCGTCTCGTTGCGGCGAATCTGCCGCTTCATCTCATCGGGCGTCAACCGTCGCCGCGCCGCCTCGAACGCTGCGTCGTCGAGATAGAACAACCCGTTCGGGACGAGCACCTGCTCCGCGAATTTTCGGAACTGCTCGTCCGCGCGCCAGATGACGCCGTCGGACAGTTGCGACGCGATCGGATCGGCAGCGACGGCCGTTTGCACCCGCTGCGCAAACGCGCGTAATTTCTCCGGCTGCGCGTCCGGCGCCTGGGCGAATACCAGCAGTTCCTCGACTGCTTTGAAATTGTTCAGCACGCGCTCGAGCGCCGCGGCGGCGGGGTCGTTCTGGTCGAACAGGCTCGCTAGCGAGGTGTCGATCCGCAGCCGAAAAACCGCCAGCAGCGACGCCGCCGCCAGCAGCAGTGCGATGATGAGCGTGACGATCGGCCGGCGGATCATGGAAGCTTTTCTGCGCGGCGGGGCGGGCGAAGTGCGTTCGGCGCGAGGCCGCCGTTCAACTCGACGTCGCGCAGCGCAACGAGAATCTTTCCCTGCTCGCTCGTCGCCGCGTAGCGATGGGCGAAGACGTGGCCGCCCACGTCGCGGTAGTCCGACAGCTCGAGCGTGAAGCGCGTTTCGCCGCCTGTGTCGCTGACAAGATATTTTCGTGGCGTGAGCGTGCGGCGGTCGATTTCGCAGCGGATCGTCGCGCGATCGTCGAGCTTAGCCCTGTAGATCAGCTTCCCGCCGCCGCCGCCGGTGTCGCGCAATGTTCCGTCGCGCGCGCGAAAGAGCGCGCCGTTAAATTGCCGCCAAGTCTCCGCGAGTTGCCGCGCACTCACGCCGGCCGAGCGGACCTTCTGCTTGAGCGACGGATCGTCCGGCGTCAGCAGCCAGACGCCGCCCGGCGTCATCGTCAGGTCAAACACCGCGCGCCCGAGCTTCCACGCGCGCAGCCGCACGCCCTCGTCTTTGTGACTGACCATCGCGAGATCGAAGCGGACCGATTCGCCGTCTGGCCGAACGAGCGTGATCAGCCCTTCGGCGCTCACCGTTTCAATCGCCTCCGCGCGCCCGGCGATGATGTCGAGAGCCTCGCGCTCGTTGTGCCAAGGAACTGCGGCGATCTTTTCCGCGCGCGCAGCGCAGCCCGGCAGCAGCAAGGAAATCATCAACAGCAGCAACGGCGCAACACGTCGGGTCATGCGGTTTCGGCCAGGAGATGGCGGAGAATTTTCCCGGTCGCCGAGCGCGGCAGCGTCGCGCGCAGCTCAAACACGCGCGGCACCTTGTGGATCGTCAGCCGGTCGCGCACGAATTTTCGAAGCGCTTCGGTCGTCGGCGGCCGCTCGGGATCGCTCGGCGTGATGACGGCCTTGAGGCGGAAGACCGTTTCGCTCAGCCGCATCGGCACGACGACGCAGGCCGCGACGGCCGGGTGCTCGAGGATGGTCTGCTCGACCTCGAGCGGGTTCACCTTCAAGCCGCCCACGTCGATGAGCAGCTTGAGCCGCCCGGTGATGAACAGGTTGCCGTGATTATCGATGCGCGCGAGATCGCCGGTCGGAAAGAAGCCGTCCGGCGTGAGCGGTGATTCGTCGCCGAGGTAGGCGGACATCATCGATTTCGCGCGGCAGAGCAGTTGCCCGTCGTCATCGACGCGCAGCTCGACGCCGTCTATCGCGCGCCCGACCGACGCGGCCGCGAAATGCGTTTCGTCCGCATGCGAGAATGTCACCGAGCCGACTTCCGTCGCGCCGTACAGTTGACTCACCGCCAGCCCGATCTGCGACCGCAGCTTCTCAAACAACGTGATCGGCAGCGGCCCGCCGGCGGAATAGGCGACGCGAAGCGAGGGAAAGGCAGCTCCGTCGCTCGCGACGTTCGCCAGCATCTCATAAACGGACGGCACCGCCGGGAAGTGCGTGATGCCGGATTGCGCCAGTTCGCTGCGCACGGTCGCGATATCGAAACCATCGGCGAGATGCACCGTCGTGCCGGCGAACATCGGCGCCAGCAGGCCGTGCTCGAGGCCGTAAGAATGGCACAGCGGCACGCACGAAAGCACGCGATCGCCGCCCTCGATACCGACCGCCGCGACCATCTGCGCGGCGACGGCGTCCAGGCTGGCGGAATTTCTGTGAACGATCTTCGGCAGCCCGGTCGTGCCGGAACTTTGCAGCAGCAACCCGTCGCGCGGACCGTCCGCCGCGTCGTCGTGCGGCAGCAGGTGAATGTTCAGCGTCTCATCAATGACAGCGGCCGCGCCGCATTTCGCGACCAGCGTGGAAAACTCGCGCTCGTTGATCTCCGGCGGCACGGGAAACACGACCACGCCCGCGCTCAGCGCCGCGAAGAACGCAACGTGATACTCGCAGCGATTTCCGCAGCGCAGCATCGCGATGGATCCTGGCGAAACCCGCAGCCGCAATGTCGCCGCAAAGCTTGTCGCCGCTCGAAGCAGCTCCGCATACGTCATCGTCCGGCCGGACGCGATCTCGCGCAGCGCAACCCGATCCGGCGCATCACTGGCATATGCGCCGAGGCGCTCGAGAAGTTTTGAATCGCTCCCATTCATGCGGTGGCGACATTCGCGGACGACACGATCTGCGGCAGCTCCTGCGGCTCCTGCTCGAGCAGCGAGAATTTATTCCGCCGCGGCACGAGCGGCACGTATTGGTTCACGCGCATGAAAAAGAAAAACAGCCACAGCCGCCACCGCAGCGCGAAAGGCGGGCGCGGAAAGACATGTCCCGCCAGAATCGAGATGACCGCGCGGTGCACATCATGCGGCCCGGTGCCGTTAAGAAAGAGCTCGCGGAACGAATGGTTGTAATAATTCCTGATCAATCGCCAGAAGACGCTGGTCGATCCGGTGACGAAGCGGATGTACTCGCGCTGGGCCCGCGCCGGCGTCGTCTCATTCTTCAGCAGCGCCGCCGTGTGCCGCGCGGCCTCCCGCGCGCCCTTCATCGCCAGCGTGACGCCGGTGGAAAAAATCGGATCGAGAAAACATCCGGCGTCGCCGACCATGAAGTAACCGTCGCCCGCGAACGGTTTGCACGTGTAGGAAAAATCCGCGAGCACCTGGTTGGTCGCCGGCCCAATCGCGTCGCGCATGCGATGACGCACGACCGGGCATCGCGCGATTGCCCATTGCAGCATGCGGTTCGCGGGGATGTTCACGCGCTTGATGAAGTCCGGGTGCGTGACGAATCCGATGCTCGTCGTCTTTTCGTTCAGGCCGATCAGCCAGAACCAACCTTCGGTGGTCATGATGATGCTCGGGTGGCCGTCTTCGTTGCCCGGCAGGCGCTCGACGTGATCGAAGTGCTCGAGGTACGCGACCTTGTGCAGGTTCGTGTCGGCGACCGGCTTTCGCAGGCCGAGATGGCGGCCGATGACGGTGCCGTGACCGGAGGCGTCGAGGATGATCTTCGACCAGAGCGTCTCGCCGCCGTCGATGATGACGGAGCAGTCGCCGTGCGTGAGTTTTGCGATTGATTTGACGCCGGTTTCCTCGCGAATCTCCGCGCCGGCGATGCAGGCTTCGTCCATCAGCATCTTGTCGAAGTGCGCGCGCTCGATGTTGAACGTGTTGGAGCCGGGGATGAGCGCGGAATCGAAATTGAAGCGTGTCGTCTTCGGATCGTCGCCCATGCCGAACTCGGCGCCGTATTTCTTCAGGTGCGGCAAGCGGAACAGCGCGTCCTCGAGGCCGAGCTCCTGCACCAGCGGGAAATTCTGCGGCAGGATCGATTCGCCGATGTGGAAGCGCGGGAACTTCGCCTTCTCCAGCACGACGACCTTGAAGCCTTGTCGCGCCAGGAGCAATGCAGATGTCGAGCCACCTGGGCCGGCGCCGATGATGATCACGTCGTAACGGCTCATGTGCTGATCAACTCACTCAAATCGGCGACGCCCTCGATCTCGACGAGCAGTTCGGCGCGGCACAGGTCCGCATGGAGCATCTCGAGGCGGCGCAGGCCGGGAAAATTTTCGCGGATGGATCGTTCGAGCTCGCGCTCGTGCGCGCGGTCCGGGTGGTAGACGCGCAGATCGCGGAACGCCGACAGCAGCCGCGGGAGCTTCAACGACGGCGTGAGTCTTTTGCCGACGGACGCGCTGACCAGCGCGGCGAGGTTCACGCAGGTCTCGCGGCATTGGCTCACGAGATCGTCGACGTGCACGGAATCCTCGCCGCGCACGCTCGCGGTGCCGCCGACGAGCAGCAGATTGTCCGCCGCCAGTCGGGTTGCCCGCGCGAAGCAGGGCGGTAGGGGGCCGAAACGTTGCGAGTAGTGGTACGGCGCGACCTGCCGCGGGTTGTTGATCGCGGCGCCGGCGGTGTCGCTCGCGAGGCAGTGCACGAGCAGATCGCGCCCCCAGTGTCCGGTCGCCGACGCGGTCGCGACGTCGCGCTCGAACCGCGCGGCGCCGCCATACCAGTCACTGAACGCGCGGAAGCGACCGGCGTTGAAGACCATGTAATTGTCACGTCCCGCGTCGGCCGGGTCGGTGATGAACGGAACGTGGTTCCAGAAACGCACCGGGTGGCGATGCGCGCACCGCGGGGACGCGAGCTGCTCGGCGATCGCGACGTACGCCTCGAAGGTCTGCTGCTCGAACTGCCCCGGCGTCAGGGCGGCGACGTCGCGCACGCGCGCGCTGATCAGCGAAAAGCGCTCGGGCGGCAGATCATCCACCCACGGTGGCGGCGCGAGGTCGGCGCGCGGCGGCGTTTTCGGCGAGCCGAGCGAACGAACGGGATGAGAGGCGGCGTTGGGCATGTGGTTTATATCGACCGCTCGGCGTCTACGAGAACACCCGATACGCAGCCGGTGAAATCCGTGCAGATCGCGGCGAATGAATCGGCCGGTTCACTGCCGTCGGCGCCGCGGATGTCGCGCAGCGGTTGCAGCATGCGCGGTAAATGGCCTGTCAGCAGCGTCCCGGCGATCGCCAGCAGCGGCGATGCGCTGAAATGCTCGGCGACGTGGCCGTACAGGCTCGATGCGGTCGCGCTTGGCGCCGCGCGGCGGAGGGCGGCCGCTTCGGCGCGATCGACCCACGTGCCGGACGCCGATGTCAGCACCGCGCGCGGCGATCGCAGCGTCTCGAGCACGCGACAGGCGGATTCGACCGACTCGTTCGGCCGACCGCGGAAACTCGCGCTGCGTACCACAATGCCGCGCCCGGCAACGCCGCGACGAATCGCCGCTTCGCGGCTTTCGAGGACGAACGTGACGGCGGCGCTGCCGGTGACGAATCCTTTTTCTTTGGACGGCGCTGCGCCAGCGGCATTTGCGCCCGCGTAGAGCCCGCAGTGGCCGTACGCGCCGTTCACGATCCCGTTGTACTCCTCGCCCGCGCCGACGATCGCGCGTTGCCACTGGCCGCTGCGGATGCGCAGGGCGGCGAGGTGCAGCGCGTCCAGCCCGCTCGTCCGCGAGCCGATGATTGTCTGGCAGCCGCCCTTGAGATCGAGCATGAGACTCAGGTGCGCCGCGGCGGAGTTGGGGACGCCCTCCGCGAACAGCACCGGGTTGGCGCCGATCAGCCCCTGCTTGACGATCTCGCGATAGTACGTCGACGAAAAATCCGCGGAGCCGTGCGCGGAGCCGAGAATGACCGAGGTCGTCTCGCCGAAGTCAGGCGACTCATCCAGCTTCGCGTCTTTCAGCGCCAGCGCGGTCGCGGCCAGCGAGAGCTTCACGTATTCGCTCATCCGCCGCACGCGCCGAGCGTTGAGCAGATGGAGATAATCGGATTCCGGAATCGCCCCGGCGTCGGCAGACCAGCACGGCTCATGCGCTTGCGCGAGGCGCGCGATAAATGCGTCATTGCTCGCCGCGCCGGGAACGATCACGCCGATTCCCGTGATGACGACGTCGTTATCCTTTCGTGGCTTGGGCGTCCCGCCCGAGCGCGCGTTCGGCCCCGCCAGAATCGCCGCCGTGTTCGCGCCGCCGAAGCCGAGCGACGTGTTCAGCGTGGCGCGCAATCGCGCCGGCCGTTCGGTTCCGCGCGCCAGATTCAGGTCAACAAACTCCGGTTCATCATCGTTCGCGCACGGCGGGATCACCTGATCGCGAATTGCCATCGCGGACAAAATCAGCTCGACCGCGCCCGCGCCGCCGAGCGTGTGGCCGAGGTGGCTCTTGAACGCGACGACCGGCGTTTTCTTAAGGTTCTCGCCGAAAACGCGCGAAAACGCCGCGTATTCGCCCGCGTCGTTGTCCGGCGTCCCGGTCGCGTGCGCGGCGACGAGATCGATTTCCGTGGCGGTGAGCCCGGCGGTTTCAAGCGCCTCGGCGATCGCGCGGGCAGCGCCGTCGCCGTGCGGGTGCGGCTGCGTGAGATGATGCGCGTCCGCCGATTCGCCGCAGCCGAGGATCGTCGCGATCGGTTTAGCCGACCGGCGTTTTGCGTCGCCCGCGCGCTCGAGCACGACGATGCCGTACCCCTCGGCGAGCTTCATCCCCTGGCGGTCCTTCGCGAACGGTCGCAGCGGCCCGTCCGCGACCAGCCGCAGTGCGTTGAAGCCGCCATAGACGTACTCGCTGATCGTGTCGTATCCGCCGGCGATGACGAGGTCGACTTCGCCCGCCTGGAGCAGCGTCATCCCAAGCGCGATCGCGCCGAGGCTTGATGAGCAGGCGGAGCAGGTCGTGGCGGCGAAGCCGTCGAGATCGAACCCGGCGCAGGCGCGCTGGAGCGTGTGCGAAGCGAGAAAGGAACGGAGCGGGTCGTAGCTTCCGCTGCGCAAAAATTCACCGCCGGCGCGCATGCCGTGCAGCGTCGTTCCGAGCACTACGCCGCAGCGGTGCGGGGGATACGGCGATTTCGCGGCGACGTTGGCGTCGCGCAGCGCCGCGGCGATCGTCCAGGAAAGATACCGCACTTCTCGCGGATCGTCGGGTCGGTAGTCCGGCGGAAGATCGATCGCCTGTCCGCCGAGTTTTTCCGGCGGCAGCGGCGATTCGAGCGCGGTCAGCGCCGTCATGCCGCATCGTCCGGCGCGGACGGCGCGCCAAGTCTCTTCACGCGTCACGCCGAGCGAGGTCGCCAGCGCGGCGCCGGTGATGACGATGTTGTCGACGCTGTCGTCAGGCATCGGCGGTGTCTTCACAGAACGCGTTGTGAAACAGCAGCCACTGCTCCGGGTACGCGCGGACGTATCGTTCGAGCACCGCGGCGAATTGCAGCAACGCCGGGTGCGGGGACGCGTCCGACGCTTCGCTCACGACGATCGCCGGCTCGACGTGAATCCGGATCCCGCCGCCGGCTGAGCGGATCGCAAACACGGGAACGATCGGCGCGCCGCTGGCGATCGCGAGCTTGATCGGACCGGTCGGCAGCAGCAGATGCCCGTGCAGGAATGGCACGCGCGCGCCCTTCTGCCCCGGCATGACCCGATCGGCCTGCACCATCACCACCTCGTCGCGCAGCAGCGCCTCGCGCAGGCGGAGCCAGAGCGGCCAGCCCTCGTCGACCGGCGCTTCGATCACACCGAGTTTTCGGCGCAGCGACGAGCGAACGTGCTCGAAGCGCGTTTCGTCGCGCTTGAAGACGACGTGGACGGCCCGCTCGCGGTCGATCAGCGCCGCCGCGCCGGCCTCGAAGGAGCCCATGTGCGCGGTGGCGATGATCGCGCCCTTCTTCGGCGCGCGTGCGGCTTCGTAATGATCGTGGCCTTCGACGGAATCGATGCGAGCAAGCAACTGTTCGCGGGTAAGATGCAGGCTCTGGCCGACGTCGCAGACGAAGTCGTAGAAATTTTCAACGACGCCGCGACCGAAGCTTTCGATGTACTCCTGGGCAACGTCGGGCCCGAGGATTCGGCGCGCGTTGGCGGCGGTGGCGGTGCGGATCGCGCGGGAGAAGCGGTAGGCGCAGCGGACGAACATCGGCCGGGTCATGCGCGTCACGGCGGGAGCGCGGCCAGCGACGCGAAAGAGTAAATCGAGCCAGAACTCGGCTGCGGCGGTGCGAACGGGCGACGCGGCGGATCTGTCCGTCGCGCTCGGAAGCGATTGTCGAAGCTCAGTCGCGGCGACTCCGTTCACTTCGCGCCCTCTTGGGTTCCACCTTCGACAGCGGCCAGCGGCCGCGTGATTTTCACGTCCGCCGGCGCCGCGATCCGCAGGTCCTCGTCCTTCAGCCCGACGTTCGTCTTCACGTTCGCGAATGAAATGTGCGTGCGATCCCCATCCGCGTCCCGCATCTCCAGCCGGACTATAAGACCGCGCTGCGCGTCGAGCAAGACGCGCACCTCCTCGACGTGCTCGCGCAGCTCCGCATCGATCGGCGTCATGCGCACGGCGAAAAATTTCGCGTCATCTTTCTCACCCAGCTCAGCGATCGCGATCGGCTCGAAGCTGAAATGTTCACGCAAGACCGACAGTCGCGGCACCGGCGACGCCGCGAGCTGGCCGAGTTTTTGCTGCACCTGGTAGACCTCGATGGTCTTCTGCGCCGGGTAGTAGATGCGCACTTCGCGCGGATCGATCTGCAGCACGCTCGGCTCCGGCTTGCGCGTCTGCCAGAGCATGCCGGCCCCGCGCACGGCGACGACGCCGGCGGAGACGAGCGGCTTCTTGAGCATCGCCGTGAATTTCTGTTGCTCGAAATCCGCAGTGAGGTCTTCGATCTTTCCCGCGCGCGCGTCGATGTCGAGCATGCGCTGCCAAACCGCCGAATCGACCCCGGCGGGGCGGGACGTCGGCGGCGCATCGGCCGCGAGGAGCAGCGGCGCGATCAGGCAGAAGAACAACGAACAACGCATCACTCGCTCCGATGAAGCGTGATGGATCCGGATGCGGCCACGGCCCCGTTCACCCGTGCGGTGACGTCGAACTGCTGAAGCGCGCCCATCGTCCGCGTCAGCTTCGACGCCAGCACGATTGTCGCCGGTGGGACGACCGGCTTGTCGAAGCGAACGTCGGCATGTGCGAGCATCCCGGATTTTCCGGCGCTCGAACCACTGCCGACAATCGTGCCAGCGATGCCGGAGAGCTGCGCGAGCGCTTCCGTGATCAAGACACCCGGAACGAGCGGATTGCCGGGAAAATGTCCGCGAAAAAAATCTTCTTTGCCCGAGACTTCCCACGCGCCTTCCGCGGATTCACCCGGTTTGACGGACGTGACGCGCGTCACGAAGCGGAACGGCTCCGCGTGCGGGAGCTGCGCCAGCGGATCGGCGGGCGCTGCGCTCGCTGAAGCGACCGATCCTGCTGAAGAAGCGTTTCCGATGTGTTCCGCGACGTAGCTCGTCAGCGTCGCGACGTTTTTGAAAATTTCTTTTCCGACTTCGCTCGACGGAATTTTCACACCGAACTCTTTCTCGATGCTCGTCACCAACAGCAGGATGTCGAGCGAGTCCAGGTCCATCTCACTGCCATTGAATGGCATGTCGAGCGGGATCGGCGCGTCGGCGCCCAGCTTGAGGTCGCGGCGCAGGATCAACTGCACGCGCGCCAGAACGTCGGCCATCGATGGGGAAGAAGCGTCCATTGTGCAAGGGCTGATTCTGTCGATCTGACCCGGCGAGGCAAGGGGAGGTGCGCGTGGTGCGCGGCGATTGCGCGCCGCAGCGCTCGCGGATTAAAAGCCGATGAACGACGTTTCCGCGATGTTGCCGAACGACCCGTCCGGCGCGAGGTAACGCACGTAACGGAAGGCCTGCCCCGGCGAGATGGTTTGCGCGGTGATCGCGCCGCTCCTGGGCGCGCGCGTGACGACGAACAAATCGGTGACCGCGCCGCTGAAGTCCGCCGTGTTCGACGCCTGGAACCGTCCGCCGATCATGCGGCCCTGATAACCCTTGCGCGGCGCGAACTGGATGCCGGTGATCGTCTTCGCGCTGCCGAAATCGACACCCACCCACGCGTCGTCCGCGCTGCTCGATTCGAAGTACGTCGACAGGCTCCCGTCCACCGTCGCCGTCGCGGCGGTCGTCGCGCTCCGCGCCGCGCTGCTGACCATCGCCGCGCCCGCCAGCGCGGACGCGCCGGTGATGTTCACGTTGTCGAACGTCGAGGTGTTCAGCTTCGTGTTGTCGCGCGCGCAGACGGCGATGCCGACGTAGATGTTGCTCGACATCGTCGCGATGGTCGTCACGCCGACCGTTGTCCAGTCGATGCCATTGGGCGAGCGGTAGCCGGTAATGGTGTTGCCGGCGCGAACCAGCTTGATCCAATATGGCGCGGCCGCGCCGCTGAGGCTCTGCGACGTCGACGACCCGGCGGTGGTCAGACGCGAGACCATGCGCGTCCATCCGTCCGGGCCGACCGACAGGTTCACGTGCTTCGAGCCTGCGGCGAGCGTTTCGCGGAGCATGACGCCGGCCTTGGCGAGTCCGTTCGTGTTCTGCACGCTGGCGACGCGCGCGACGATCTCCCCGTCGCCGACCAGCGGTCGGTAGAGGTAGTGAAACTGGTCCGACGTCCCCCAGATGTCCGCGCCGCCGCCGCGAACGGTGTACGTCTCGCCCGATTTCGAATAGGACCCGGCCAGCGCCGGGCCGCCGATGTCCTGCGACGTCGTGAACACCTCGGTCGGCGACGCCGGCGTGACGGTGACGTTCGCCGAGCCGCTGACCGACGTGCCGGACGCGGTCGCGACGACGGTGTGCGTCGGCGTGCCGGACGACGGCGCGGTGTACAGGCCGCTGGATGAAATCGTTCCGCCGCCCGCGTTGCCGCCGGTCGCCCACGTGAACGAAGGCTGCGACGCCATCGCGATGCCAAACTGATCGAGCGCGCTCGCGCTGAACTGTCGCGTCGCGCCCTGGATGACGATCGCACTGCTCGGCGTGACGGCGACGCTGGTGATCGTCTGGTTCACGGTCACGTTCACCGTGCTCGTGGTCGTCGCGCTGCCGTTGGAGATGACGACGCGGAAGCTGTACGCCCCGGCCCGCGTGAACGACGCCGTCGAGTTCTTCGCGGCGTTCGTGCCGTTGGCGGAGAACGTGACCGGCGCGGGCGGCGTGCCGAGCGTCGACCACGTGTACGTCAGCCCGGATTCGCCCACCTGGCTGTCGGCGCCGAGCACACTGAGCGCGGTGCTCGCTGCGTTGACCGGCGCGGGCGTCGCGGCGGCAGCGGTTGCGACCGTTGGCGCCCCGGACGACTGGCTCACATCCACGCTGCTCGTTGTCGACTTCAGGCCGTCGGAGATCGTCACCTGGAACGTGTACGTCCCGGGCGCGGACAAGCTGGCGGAAACACTCTTCGCGGCGTTCGTCCCGTTTGCGCTGAACGACGGCGCGGCCGCGCCAGCCGGGATCGCGGTCGCCGCCCACGTGTAGGTCAAATTCGCTTCGCCGCCGTCGTCGCCGCCGAGGACGCTGAGCTGCGTCTGCGCGCCATTGGTCGGATTCGGCGACGCCGACGCGGGCGTCACGACCGTCGGCCCGGTGTCTTCGATGACTGAAACCGTCGCCGATCCGTTGGCGGTTCCGGCGCTGGCGGTGACGAGGTAACTCCCGAGCGTCTGCGGTGCGGTGTACAGCCCGCTCGAGGTGATGGAGCCGCCATTCGGCGGCACCGACCACGACAGCGTCGGATTCACGATCGTGTTGCCGAACTGGTCGAGCGCCGTCGCGGTGAACTGCTGCGTGCGGTTCTGTCTGACCGTCGCGCTCGCGGGCGCGAGCGTGATCGTCGTGACCGTCTGATCCACGATGACGTTGACGGTCGAAGTTGTTGCCAGCACGCCGTCGCTGATGCTGACCTGCAACGTGTACGTCCCCGCGCGGCCGAAGGTGACGGTCGCCTGCTTCGATGCATTCGTGCCGTTCGCGCTGAAGATCGGCGCCGGAGCGCCGCTCGGTCCCGCGGCGGTGGACCAGGTGTACGTCAGGACGGCTTCACCCGATTCGTCATTGCCGACCACGCTGAGATCCGCGGTCTTGCCGATGACCGGGTTCGGGTTCGCCGACGGCAGGGTGGTGATCGTCGGCGCGCGATCGACGCGCTTGAGGTTCGCGTCCGGGATCAACTGCTTGGTCGCGATCCCCGGGCCGCTGAAGCTCGCGGAGATCACGTCGCTGCTCCCGGTCGCGTCGAAGTAGCCGACCTTCCACGCATGCCAGCCGACGTCGAGGATGATCGAGCCGCTGCGCTCGCGTGCGGAGTGCGTGCCGTCGTTGTCGACGACCTGCTGCCCGCCGATCCACAGCTTCGAGCCGTCGTCGCTCGTCGTGTAGAACGTGTACGTCCCGCTCGCGGGGACGTAGACGTACCCGGTGTACTGGAACGCGAAGTTGTCGGTGCGCAGCCGCGGCGCGAACGTGACGTTGCTGATCAAGCCGGTCTTGACCGGCGTGAGCGCATCAAAATTCGGGAGGGTGGTGAACGTCCCCTCGTAGTAGCTGTAGTCGATCAGCGGGACGAGATTCGCCGGGTTGTCGGCCGGCTTGGGCGATTGCGTGATGACGGTCGCCGTGCCGCTGATGCTGCTGTCGCTCGCTGTCGCGCGGACGGTCGCGGTCCCGAGCCCGGTCGCGGGTGAGGTGTACAACCCGCTCTGCGTGACCGTGCCGAAGCTGTTGTCGACGCCCCACACGAAGCTCGGCTGCGTCACCATTTCGATGCCGAACTGGTCCTTCGCCAGCGCGTCGAGCTGCCGCGATTCACCATTGGCGACGGGGGTTCCGCTCGGCGTGACGACGATGCTCGTGAGCAGTTGATTTACGATGACGACGACCGTGCTCTGCGTCGCCGACAACCCGTCGGAGATCGTGACGCGAAGCTGGTACGTCCCGGTGCGGGTGAACGTCGCCATCGTATTCTTCGCCGCGTTCGTGCCGTTGCTGCTGAAGGTGACCGAGAGCGCCTGCTCGTCGATCGCTTCCCAGGAGTAGACGAGATTGTCTTCGCCGCCGTTGTCGGCGCCGAGGACGCTGAGGGTGACGCTCTTCTGGTCCGCGCTCTGCCCGGTGGCGGCGGCGGGCGTGGCGACCGTCGGAACGCCGTTCACCGCGGGCGCCGGCTCGACGGTCATCGTCTGCATGTTCCACGTCGTGTCTTTCACGCTCGTGAAGTGCAGCACGTTCATCCCCTCGACGAGATCGAACGTGCCGGCGACGTTATTTTGGAACGTCGTCGCGCTGCCGGTGTTCTTCAGCGTGATCGTGCGGACCGACGAGTTGTTCACCGCGAGGCGAAGCTGCTCGTTCGCGCCGGCCGTCCCGGCCGTGAATGAGATGCGATACCGCCCCGCGCGCGGCGCGCGGACGAAGTAATCAAAGCTGTTCCCGGCGTTCGGGTCCTTCTGGTACGTGTTCGCGTACGGCAGCGTCGCGCCGGCGATGGCGCGGGCATCGAACGATGCGGGGATCGCGATCCCGTACGTCAGCGGTTGCCGCGGCGCGGCGGCGACGTCGATCGTCCCCAGCGCCTTCGGCGCCATGTAGTTGTCGATCGCATTCGTCAACCCCCACATGCCGTTCTGGCTCCAGACGGTCGGCCCGCCGACGAACCACTCGAACAGCCCGGCCCCTTGCGCGAACCAGCCGTTCAGGTAGCTGACGACAATGTCGCGCATGCGCGGATCGAGCTGCGCCAGTTTTTTCGCGCTTAAATTGTTCGCGCCGTTGATGTGCGATCCGCCTTCATAGGCGAAGTGCGACAGCCCGTACCGCCGCGCGTAGGTGTCGTGCTGCCAGTAACGATTCGCCAGCCCGTTGACCGAACCCTGCAGCGCGTTGAGAAGCTCCGTCGGCGTGCGCGTGACGGAATCGAACGCACTGCTGAACGCGAAATACGGCGCGGTCGCGATCGCGTAGATGTACTTGCTGGGCGCGCCGTAGGTGCGCTCGATGAACTCGATCTCCTGCCTGATCACTTCCGGGTTCGCATGGTGCCCCGAAAGCACCGGCCGCACACGCGCGTTGATCGCCGACTGCCCCCACACGGCCGCGAAATCGTCGCTGATTTCTTTGATCCGCTTCCCGACGCGACGCCACCCCCAATAAAACTGGTTCGTGCTGCCGTCCGCATTGAGGGGCGATCCGCCCGCGGCGACTTCCGCGTTCGCCGCCGCCTGGTTCTCCTGGCTCTGATCGAAAATGCCATTCCAGACTTCGTTGGAATACTCGACATAGACGACGCGGTCCGGCTCAAGCGTGTCCTTGAGCAGTTGCGCGAGGTTCTGCACGTAGTCATCGGTCGCGTTGTTCGGGATGTTGATCCAGATGTCTTTGTCGAGCTGGTTCGCGATCTGGACAACGTATTCCCAAGCGACGCCTTTTCCGCTTGATTGCCGTGCGTCCGTGACTTGCGAGCGATCGGACCAGTTGACCACCTTGTTCTCGTTCGTCCAGGTCCAGTCCATGAAGCGCAGCACGTTGAACTGCTTTAGGTGGTCGAGATATTCGGTGCGGAAGACCTGGGTCGAATTCGGGTCGTACCCCGGACGGATGAGACGAAGATTGGTGATGCCGGAGTTGAGCGCGCTGCCGGGCGTGCGGCGGCTGTTCAGGAAATTCATCCCGATGTACCAGCCATCCTGCGTCTCCGTCGCGTTGCATTTCAATTCGAACGTCGTGGTGTTCGTGCCGGCGTCGTAGCTTTTATTGAGAATCTGCCCGCCCGGCGTGAGCCAGGAATTCAGGTCGGCCTGACCGGTGAAGCTGCCTTTATAAATGCCGTTGTACAGATGCGCCGTGCCGGTGACGCCGCTGACGAAGATTGTTATGAAATCGGCGGTCGGCCAGCCGTTGGCATCGAACCCGACGGGGGGGCCTAGATTCGGCCCCTGCGGCGTGCGCGCGCTCTTCGCGACGTCGACAAAAATCTGGCCCATCGACCAATCGCGGACCGCGTCGAGCCCCGCGCCGAGCGGGACGTTCGCGATCAACGAAATGTTTTTAACTTGCGCGTTGTTGACGCTTCCATTGCCGCTCGTCGCGCTGACCCCGGCATAGACCGTTCGAGACATGTCGACGTTGCGGCTGCCAAAATAAATCCAGCTTCCGTCGACGCCGGTGTTGCTCGTGTAGCCGCGGAAAAAGTTCCCATCGCGAACGAGCTTGACCCAGTATTTTCCGGTGTTCCCGGACGGCGGCGTCGCGGGCGAGACGCTGCC
>JAXDMN010000175.1:0-8268 GCA_034666045.1 Phycisphaerales bacterium
GACGTCTAAAAGTTACTTCGTCTTCGCCGCGCCCGCAGGGCACTGGCTCTTGCAGTCGGTGCCGGCGCTGGCCGACAGCTTCTTCGGCGCCGCGTCTTTCGAGCACTCGGTCTTGCACGCCGAGCCGCTCGTCAGCGACATCTTCTTCGGGTCGGTCGAGTCGCCTTCCTTGTTGCAATTACAGCCGCTAACCACGGCCATCGAAGCGCCCAACGCGATCACAGCAAACCATTTGCTCATCTGCATGCTCCTTGCACTGACAGAGACATACGCTCTCACTAGCCGGCCGCCACGCGGCGGCCGACGGGTTGCCAGCCTAACCGGCGGGTTGGCCCCACCACAAGCAGGGCGACCAAGCTCGTCATGGCGTGAGGGCTATAATGGTCCGGTAACGGCGGTAACGCCGCGCCGCTGGCGCAGGAGTTAAATATTACCCCACCGGCCGTCTCGAGTCCGAATGTGTTCTGACGCTTCAAGATGGGTAAGTAGGAACGAGCGAATCATCCACGGCGTCTCTTTTTGCGCGGTACATATTATTCATCGTCACCGCGCCTTGCGGGTTCCACCAGTACGCAGGCCTGTGCTACAGTCGAGAAAGCCATGATTTTTGTTCACAAGCGATCTTCCACCCCGATGCAGCACTGGAGCGCGTTGCGCCACGGCGGCCCCAACAACCTCGACGCCGCCGGGGTCAAGGGCAAATTCCTCGTCCTGTGGAACGTCGACATCGTCGCGCGCGAAGGCGTGTGGCATTACATCTTCGAGTTCGACGTGCGCAGCAGCCTCGAGATCAGCGCGCTGGCGCAGCTCGCCGGCCGCGAATCGCGATATCCGAATGACATCGACTGGAAGCAGTGGCTCGGCGACGATGCGCAAGTCATCACCGCCGACGTTCGCGAAGCGATCCTGACCATGCCGGCCGCTGAGGCTCGCACCGAAGCGCTGATCACCGACGTGCGCGAAGTCCCCAACGCGTTCCCCATTCCCGGCCGCGGCCCGCACAACGCGTTTCAGGCCGAGCTTCCGCGCGATTTCCTCCTTCTCTCGCTTCAATAGCGCTCGCCGCTGCCGCGAACGTCGAAACCCCCAAAAGGATTGCCGCGCGCACCTAGCAAGGGATGTATTCGCACTTCCGCGCGCGGGCAGCTCGCGGTCTTCAATCCGCAAACGCACGGCGCGATCAACAGCATGGGCGGCGGATTCAATCTCGGCAGCTTCACCAACACGGCGCGGATGATGCCGGCACGTGCGTGTGCCGCAACACCGTTCCTGAATCCCGTTAGCGCTTGTACTTCGAAACGATTTCCTTCTTGATCGCCGCCATCTGCACAGCGGTCGGCGAGCGCCACGCCTTCAGGCCGGTCGTGGGGCCGTGCCATGGGAGCGTCCACAGGTCGGGAAGCTCGACGTTGGTGACGTGGCCGTCGAAGAAGCCGACGTTGATCGACATGCGATGCCGCGCGGTGACGAGGCGCGTCCAGTTGTTGCCGATGTTGAGCGGCGGGCCGGTGGGGGAATACAGGTTGGGTGGGACGGCGTCATCGGCGTCGAAGGTCGGTTCCTTCGGCCACGCATTCGGCCAAGTCGAATCGAAGATGATCGGAATTTCGGCGGTCTTCTTGAAGGGCGGGACCCACAGCCGCGCGAGATCGGCCGCCTGATTGCCGCCTTCGAGTACGCTGTCGTCGCCGCTCCAGCTTGGCGGGCGCGGCAAGGCCGCGGTGGACAGCGGGCTGTAGCTCCGCAGGCAGTAGCCATTCATTCCATAGCTGCCCATCAGGTTGCGCACCTGGTTCTTCTCGTCGAAATAGCGCATCGCATTGCCGTACGGTCCCCAGGCATAGAACGCGCCGCCGCCCATGTTCGGGCCTGCCGCGCCGGGCGGAACGGGGGCCGCCGGCTCATACGCGGGGTTTGGGTCAGCCGCTTCAGGGCAGAGCCGAAGCTTGTTCAGCTCCGTGGGCTTCGCCGCCTGCTGCATCCACTCGATCTGGAAGGGCGGCGCCGACGGTGAGCCGCCGCCGGTGTAATACGGCGAGAATTTGTATTTGCTGTCCGCGAAGTACTGAAGCTCGCCGATGACGAGCTGCCGAATGTTCGATTGGCACTGAACGTTTCGCGCCGCCCGCCGCGCGCGGTTCAGCGTGGGCAGGAGGATTCCAACCAGCGCGGCGATGATGCCGATCACCACGAGCAGTTCCACGAGCGTGAAGGCGCGGCGGTTAAAATGTTTACTGCGCCGAGGGGCGGCGGCCATAGCCTGCGACATGATGGGACCTCCGAGAGATGCGCTGTGACTTGAGCGAACGTATGTTAACACACGTTAAATCGGCTATGCAAGCGCAGATTGAAAAGTTTTTCGCCCGGGAAGGCCAAAGGATTGAATGCTTAGCCGCCAGGGGATGAACCGTTCGCCCCGTAACACCATTCGCGCCGCCGCGGCGATTACTGGGCGAAGGTTTTAGAGCGTTCTAATGTCTATGGGCGCTTGAGCTGATCACGGCATCTTCGGCAACTTCGCCGGCGGGCGATAACGCGGGTTCCATTGCAACCGCCACAACTCCGGCAGCGGCACCGTGGCGGCGTGGCCGTCCGCGAAGCAGACGTTCACCGCGCGCTGATGCCGCGCGATGCAGAAGCGCCCCATCATGCTCCGTCCGGCGGTCGGGCTGTTGTTGTAGTAGCCGAGATTCAGATTCGTCGGCACTTCATCATCCGGCCGCGGCCAGGAATCCACCCAGATCGAATCCGCGAAGACCGGCACGTCGGCGGTGCGCTTGGTCACCGGGACTTTGTACCAATCGCGTTCGTCGTGCGGATAGTTCAACACGCCGGCGACCGGATCGTTCGACGGCTGCCCGCGGCGGATCGTCGCCGGCGGCGCGCTGTAGTAGTACAGCCAGCCGTTGATTCCGTAGCTGCCGGTCTGCTTGTTGATGAAGTTCAGATTCGACGGGCCCCAGCAGTTCAACGCGGTGCCGGTGCGATTCGTGCTCGCCGAGGTTTCCACCGGCTCCCACGCCTCGGGACAGATGCGCGACGAGTCGACGCGCGAGTAGACCGATCGCAATTGCCCGAGCCATAGCCCGGTTGCGTCGTCCGTCGAGTAATACGGAATCGATCTGCGGTGCTGCTGGCTGTACATGATGAATCCGATGCCGAGCTGGCGGACGGTCGAGAGGCACTGCGCGCTTCGCGCCGCCCGCCGGGCGCGGTTCAGCGTAGGCAGCAGGATGCCAACCATGACGGCGATGATGCCGATGACCACGAGCAATTCGACCAGCGTGAATCCGCGGCGTCGGGTCGATTCCATAGCAGAACCTCCATCAAGGGCCGGTGAAATGTTTAACGAACATACGTTAGTAAAGGAAAAATTGAAGTCAACAAGAAAACTAAAATCTCAGCTGGGCGCGCAGAACTCTAAGGTGCTGGCGAGTGTTGCGCGCGTCAGCGCGGCGTCATCGATGATGCGGATGCTTGTCGCGACTGCTCACGCGCCAATCTTTCCGCGTCACCGCAATGAAAACACGTGCTACATTTGCGGCGGACATTTCCGACACAGGAGCGCACCTTGCACATCCGATCGCTTCTCATCGTGTTTCCCATGATTGCACTGATTGCTGCGTCGCCCACGACGTCCACGACCTCTCCGTCGACGCGCCCCGGCCGGCCCGCGGCGCGCGGGGAGCCGCTGGCGGTTCTGCCGGGGAAGGGACTGGCGCAGCATGATTTTCTCTACGCCGGTGAATGGGACACGCGCAATCCGACGGAGACGATCTTCCTCGTGCGCGGCGGGAAAATCGTCTGGACGCACGAGATCCCGGACAAGGACGCCAACAACGTTCTCAACGAGTTCGGCGACGTCCATATGCTCTCGAACGGCAACGTCCTCTACACGCGAAAAACCGGCGCCACCGAGATCGCGCCGGACAAAAAAGTCGTCTGGGACTACGACGCGCCCGCCGGCACGGAAGTCCACACCGCGCAGCCGATCGGCCTCGACAAAGTGTTCATCTGCCAGAACGGAACCCCCGCGAAGGCGATGCTCATCAACAAGAAAACCGGCAACGTTGAGATGGAACACGAGCTCCCGGTGAAAGACCCGACGAACCCCAAGGGCGTGCACGGCCAATTCCGTCATATCCGCCTGCTGAAGAACGGCCACTACCTGATCGCCGCCCTCGGGCTCGGCAAGGTGATCGAATTTGACGCCAACTGGAGGGAAATCTGGTCCGTCGACGCGCCCAGCGCGTGGGCCGCGGTACGCCTGACGAACGGCAACACGCTCATCAGCGGCAATCAGCACGGCTACGTGCGCGAAGTGAATCCGCGCGGCGAAGTCGTCTGGGAAGTGACGAAGGACGAGCTCCCCGGCTACCCGCTCTATACCGTGCAGGAATGCAGCCGGCTGGCGAACGGCAATACGATCATCTGCAACTGGGGCGGCTCGATCCGCAAGGAAGATTGGCCCAAGGTCGTGCAGGTGATCCAAGTGACGCCGCTGAAGCAAGTCGTCTGGGCGCTGCACCAGTGGAAGGACCCGGACCTCGGTCCGTCGTCGTGCCTGCAACTGCTCGACGAGCCGGGCGCGGCGGAAAATTTCGATCACATGCGCTGACGGCGACCGATCACGCCTCGTCATCCGTGACCGGTCGTGCGCGCGGCCGGATGCCGCGGGCGGGCGGCGGCGGCGCCGGAAGGTGCGCGACCGGCGCGGCCGGCGTCGCAGCGGGTCGTCCTGTGCTTGCATTACTCTGCGCATAGGCGCGCGACCGTGCCACGGATTTCCACAGATGAACGATCTCCGGCCACGCGATCAGGCAACGCGCGCCGACGTATGCGAGGAAGAGCGTCTGGACCGGCGCACAGAACGGCAGCGCCAGCGCAAACGCCGATATGGTCTGTGCGCCGGAAAGCAGCATCACCATGCCGACCGCCGTCTTCAGCAGCGTGAAGATCGTGAAGCCGGTCATGATCACAAACGCCACCGGCCGGCCGCGCGACATCCACCGCGCCAGCGCGAGAAACACCAGCCCGGGAATGCCGTGACCGATCACCATCGCGACGATTAATCCGATCTGCGCGACGCGATATTCCTCCGGCCCTGCAAGGGCGATGATGGCGGTCGTCACACAGAACGTGAGCAGCACCCATCCGCAGAGGCGGGCAGTGTCGATCAGCTTGTACAAGGCCTCAGAAATTGATCCCCCATTACGAAGGCAGACAGCGCGACGGAGAATATCATTCCGCCCTGCGGATCTTCAATCCATTGTCTCCGCCGCGACATCCGCCATAATGATGGCCGTATTCAAATCACTCGGACGCCCGGGAAAGGGGACGCGCAACCATGCCGATCACAGTCACCTGCACGTGTGGGAAATCGCTGAAAGTGCGCGACGAGCTGATTGGCAAGCGCGTCAAGTGCCCGAGCTGCGGGAACACGTTCCCGGTGACGGCGGCGGTCGCGCCGGCGGCGGCGAAGGGCGGGGCGACGGTCTTCAATCCGACCGCGGCGGCCGCGGCGCGCGGGAAGCGCGAGGCGGCCGTCGGACGCGTCTCCATCGCCTGGGGACCGATTATCCTGGTCAGCGCCCTCGTGCTCCTCGGCATCGGCATCACGCTCTTTTTGATGGGGCCGAAAAAAGTCTGGAACGAGTGGGAGCAGATCGGCGAGCAGGCGCGTTACGACGTGATCGACGTCACCACGCGCGGCCTGCAATCGCATCTCTCGAAGCAGGGCCTGTACAACCCGCGCAAAGGCAACCAGACCTCGCCGCAGGCGACCGAGGTGATGTTCTTCCGCCCGACGATGGTGATGAGCATGCCGGACGAGGTCGACTTCAAGGGCGAAAGCAACATGGGCCCGTTCAAGGGCAAGTACAACCCGCACAAGCGTGAGATCGTCTGCGAGCTCGCGATCGGCGGCGGCGTCGGCATCCCGGGCACCGCGGGGAAAAAATCGAGCGGCGAAATTATTAAAATCACCGGCCGCGTGACGAAGGCGGGGATGCAGGCGGAAGTGGATGGGAAAAACGCCGTGCTTGTCATGCCGCCGATTACGGATGAGTAAAACGGCGCGCGAATCCGCGCGTGGCATCGACCGACGGAAGGCGCAGATCCTTTGGAGTCCCTCAGAGGGTGTTTAAGAAGTCGCTTTTCACGTGGCATGGGCGCCACGCCCATGCATTCGCGGCGGCCAGCCGTTTCTGTGACGCAACGAAGAGCCGCTGCGCGGCGAGACGCATGGGCGAGGCGCCCATGCCACGACTTTTCAGACACCCTCTCGGGATGACAACGCTGTGTGCTGGAAACACTCGCCGCTACGGTTGCGTTTTCGCGCGGTTGAGCAGCTCCTTTGCCGCCGTCAGGCGTTGGCCGAGCTCCGGCAAACGGGAGACGAAGAATTGGGACGTCGCGACGATGCGCTGGTCCGCAACCGGCGCCATTTCCATCGCGCGGACGTGAATCATCCGGCCACCATTCACGTTCGTGTTGACCAGTTCGAGCGCGCCGAGCGTCTGGTAGCGGGCCTCGAACTGCTGCATCGGCGACGCGCCCTCCTGAAGCTTCGCGATCGAATCGATCGCCGCGATCAATCCGTCCAACTCGTTTTCATCGACGTACGCGGTGGTGGTGATAGCGCGTCCGTCCGCCGGTTGCGACACGTGCACCGCGACGCCGGAGACTTTGTTGGTCCCGTCGCTGAAGTGCACGGCGGAGATGAGGACGGATGAGGAATCGTCGCCGTTGAGCGTGCCGATGTCGGTGTAACCCTTGATGATGACGACGCCACGCTGCGCGGCGAAGGCTTCCAGCTTCGTGAGCGGCGGGGGGAGCATGACGTTGAAGTCGCCGGTCATGGATTCGCCGGGCGCGGGGGCAGGAGCGGTTCGCGGACGGGTGTCAGCCGGCGGCGTCTGTTGCCCGCGGCCGGTCAGGACGAGTGCGCTCAACAAAAAAAGCGTCACGATCGCGGCAAGTTTCCGGTTGCTCATATGCAGCTCCTGAACGATTTTTTTGGGCGGCGGAAAGATCACCACTTGATCGCGCGCATCGGCGCGCCGCGCGGCGGGCGTCGCTGTTACCGTTCTCCCACGTTCGCCCGCGCCAGCCATCCCCACATCTCGCCGCCTTCCGCGCGGCCGTAGAGAAACGTCACCTCCACCGGCTGATTCAAATCGCCGTCGCGGTACATCGTCATCACTTCGACGATAGGCTTCGTTTTTTCGTCGAGCGCGGCGATGAAGTTGCTGCCGTCGGGAAGTGAATCCTTCGCCGTGCCGCCGCGCTGAACGTTGGGGACGGCGAAAAGCAGGTAGACGTAGTCGCGGTCGCCTGGATTTCGGCCGGCGTAGTGCTCGCCGCGGTTTCCGCTCTTCGGGATTTGCCCGCTGGAATCGACGTGACGGAGTTTCTCGAGCTTGGCGCGGCCGGCGGCGGCGTCGATGACCAGCGGCGTCATTGCTTCGCGCGGCGGCTTGGGATTGCGATCCGCCTTCGCATCCGCGGGCGGCGGATCGACCAAAGCATCGCGCGCAATCCAACCGGAGCCGTCATTCGTCGCCCACGCCCACGCGTAGCTTTCGACGCCAGGCTTGCCGTCGAGATCCATCCGCTTGGCCGCGCCGATATTGAGCATGACCGGCCGATTCGCGCGGCCGATCTCGCGGCCGCCGCCGTCGTAAAGCGGCGCTTCCCCCGCCTTGAGCGCGAAGTGCTTCACCTTGCCCTTCTCATCGCGATACCGCCCGGGCGAATCGCCGCGGTTGTAGCGGCTGGTCTGCGCCGGCAGCGGCGCCGGGGCGGGCGCCGCGGCGGCGAAGTCGCTCCCAAGCATCAAGGTGATCCAAGCGATACAGACGCGGCTGGGACGGGACATGAGGCCGCCATCATACCGCGGGACACTCGCGCAAATCACGCGCGGGAATAGAACGGTGCGGCGTCCTGTTCTGTGGTGCGGGCGGCTTGGCTGTACGAGCCAATCGTCGCCGGGTAATGTTCCGATCATGATTCCGATCCCCCAGCGCGTGTTGCTCGGCCCCGGTCCCAGCGACGTCCCGCCGCGCGTGCTTGAAGCGATCGCGCATCCGACGATCGGGCATCTCGATCCCGTCTTCCTCCAGTTGATGGACGACATCCGCCAGAAGCTCAAGCTCGTCTTCCGCACGACGAATGAGATGACGCTCGCCGTCAGCGGCACCGGGTCGGCCGGGATGGAATGTCTCTTCGCCAACCTCGTCGAACCGGGCGACAAAGTGCTGATCGGCG
>JAXDMN010000176.1:0-12857 GCA_034666045.1 Phycisphaerales bacterium
GGATCGAAATGGGCGAGCTGTAGACGAGGCTGCGCAGGTGCTCGTTCGCTTGCCGCAGGGCGCGCTCGGCTTCGAGGGCGCGTTGCGAATGGTGGATGCGGCGGATCGTCCGGTAAATGATCAGGTAGAGCATCACGCCGGTGATGAGGACGAACGTCGTATCCTTCACCACGCGCATGTTCGCGCTGGTGGTGAGCGTAAAGGCGGATCCGACGATCCACAGGGCCGCGACCAGCGTGTACAGGCCCGCGATCAGCAGCGAAAGGCGGCGCAAGGGATACAAGCCGCCCGGCGTTTTGGTTGAGGGGACGAGCTGCAACGATGGCTCCGGAGAAAAGGGACCCTTTACCTAGAAAAGGTCGACAATTCACCGGGGGGACTAAAGGCATCGCCCCAAGATTTCTAAAATCCGCACGGTCGCGGCTTGCGGGCGGCGACATCACTCCCATTCGATGGTCGCCGGCGGCTTGGAGCTGATGTCGTATACGACGCGGTTCACCCCGCGCACCTCGTTGATAATGCGGTTGGACATCGTCGCCAGCGTGTCGAACGGGATCCGCGCCCAGTCGGCGGTCATAAAATCGCGGCTCTCAACAGCACGAATCGCGATCACACTGTCGTAGCTGCGCGCATCGCCCATCACGCCGACCGTCCCAATCGGCAGGAGAACTGCGAAGACCTGCGCGGTTTTGCGGTAAAGATTGGCGGCGATTAATTCTTCCAAAACAATTTCGTCGGCGTCGCGCAAAACGCGCAGGCGATCTGGGGTCACTTCTCCGATGACGCGCACGGCCAGCCCGGGGCCCGGGAACGGGTGACGCCAGACCAGATTTTCCGGCAGTCCGAGAACTTCGCCGACTTGTCGGACCTCGTCCTTGAACAGCTCGCGCAGTGGCTCGACGAGCTCGAAGCCGAGTTCTTCCGGCAGACCGCCGACGTTGTGATGCAATTTAATATTGGCGGCGGTGCCGGCGTAGCCGTGGCCGGATTCGATCACGTCCGGGTAAAGCGTGCCCTGCGCGAGGAACTTCGCGCCGGCGATGGCGCGAGCTTCGCGCTCGAAGGCGTCGATGAATTCCTTGCCGATGATTTTTCGTTTCTGCTGCGGGTCGATGACGCCCTGGAGCGCGGTCAAGAATTGCTCGGACGCGTCCTGAACGCGCAGGTCGATGTGGAAATGGTCGCGAAAGGTGGATTCGACGACCGCCCGCTCATTTTTCCTCAGCAGGCCGTTGTCGACGAAGATGCAGGCGAGCTGTTTCCCGATCGCCTTGTGCAGCAGCGCGGCCGTGACGGACGAATCGACGCCGCCGGACAGCCCGCAGATCACTTTGGCGTCGCCGACCTGTTTGCGGATCGCGGCGATCGTCTGCTCGACGAAGTTGCCCATCGTCCACGAGCCGGAGCACTTGCAGATCTCGTACAAAAAATTCTGGAAGAGCTGCTCGCCGCGCGGCGTGTGGGTGACCTCGGGATGGAACTGCACGCCGTAGAACGGGCGCGTTCGATGTCGCGCCGCGGCGAAGGGACAGGTGGGCGTCGTCGCCAGCGGGATGAATTCCGCCGGCAACTCATGCACCTGATCGCCATGGCTCATCCAGACGGTGGTCTCCTGCGGCAGGCCGCGCACGAGCGCATCGTCGGCGACGACGTGCAGCTTCGCGCGTCCGTATTCGCGCGCTTTCGCCGGCTTGACCTGTCCGCCCAGGATCTGCGCGCCGATCTGCATGCCGTAGCAGATGCCAAGCACCGGCACGCCGAGGTCAAAGATGCGCGGATCGCACTTCGGCGCGCCCGGCTCATAGACGCTGCTGGGCCCGCCGGACAGGATCAGGCCCTTGGGCTGGAGCTTCTTCAGCTCGTCGATGGAGATGTCGGGGCGGACCAGGAGCGAGTAAACCCCCTTCTCGCGCACGCGGCGTGCGATGAGCTGGGCGTACTGCGACCCGAAATCAAGAATCGGAATGACTTCGTCGTGAACCATCGGAATGAGATACGGGAATCCTTGCGCGATTGCAAAGGAAGGTCAACTGACGACCCCGGGACCACCGCGCGGGAATGATCAATCCCGCTGGACCGTGCTCGACGCATCCCCCACGTACGATTGATGCAGATGAACGGGCGGGCCCTTCTTCCGCAGCCGCAGGTTCAGCATTTCGACGCCGATCGAGAATGCCATCGCGAAGTAGATGTAGCCCTTCGGGATGTGCCGGTGCGACGCGTCGACGATCAGCACGACGCCGACGAGGATCAGGAAGCTGAACGCGAGCATCTTGATCGTCGGATGGCGGTTGACGAAATCGCTGATCGGCTTGGCGGCGAACAGCATCACGCCGACCGCGATCACCACCGCGGTGATCATGATGATCAAGCCGGTGCGGAAATTTTCCGGCGTCGTCTGCACCATGCCGACGGCGGTGATCACGCTGTCGAGGCTGAAGACGATGTCGAGGACGAGGATCTGCGCGATGACGCTGGCGAAGGAGACTTTCCGGCCGCCGCCGCCTGCGCCGTGTTCCTCGCCCTCGAGCTTGTCGTGGATTTCCGTGGTCGCCTTGTAGACGAGGAACAACCCGCCGGCGAGCAGGATGGCGTCGCGCCAGTTCAAATGCCCGTCGTCGCCCAGCAGTGGGCGGAACCACGCGCCGACGACCGGGATCGGCGCGGTCAGGCTCATGATCCAACTGATGCTGAGCAGCAGCAGGATGCGCATGATCATCGCCAGCGACAGCCCGACCGTCCGCGCCTTGCCCTGCTGCTCGCGCGGGAGCTTATCGGCCAGCACTGAGATGAAGATGATGTTGTCGATGCCGAGGACGATCTCGAGGATGGTCAGCGTGACCAGCGCGATCATCGCCTGCACGCTCCAGAGCGTCGTGATGCTCTCGCCGACGCCATGACCATGGCCGCCCGCGCCCTGCGTCGCTGCTGCGGCGGCGGCGCCGACTATCAAGATTGATGCGAACACGTCATCTCCTTCCCGCAAACCGATTTCCGCGGGGCCCGCGTTATCGCTGACTTGGAATATTGCCGCAACGGACGATGTGAGGAAGCGCGCATTTGACGGCCCGCGCCGAAGCGATTCAATTTGCCTACCGAACTCCCATCAGCAATTCCATCGTCAACTGATCGAGCTTTTCATAAGGAAGCGGCGCTTTCGCCAGCTCGACGCGGTCGAGCGGCGCGCTCAGCAGTTTCTTCGCGTTCGCGTCGCTGAACTTCTTCGTCAGCTTCGACATCGCGCCATCTTCCACATTGATCCGCTTCAACAGCCCCTGGATCTCCGCATCCGCGTTCCAGCGCCGCGCCTTGTCCTTCAGGATTGTGTACGTCCGCATGCAGCCGCGCGCGAACTCTTTGACGTCGGCGTAATCGCTCGTTCGCAGTGCGTGCGCGTCGAAATGGCGCGGGCCGTTGTACCTGTAATCTTCAAGCAGCTTCACGAGGAAGAACGCGTGCTTGAGGTTCGCCTGGCCGAAGCGGAAATCCTGGTCGTAGCGGCCGAACTCCTGGTCGTTCAGGTCGATGTGGAAAAGTTTCCCCATCTCCAGCGCTTGCGCGACGTGGTGGACGAAGTTCAAGCCGGCCATGTGCTCGTGCGCAACTTCCGGGTTCACACCACACATCTCCGGGTGATCCAGCGTCGGGATGAGCGCGAGGTAGCTTCCGGTGACGGCAAAATAAATGTGTCCGCGCGGCTCGTTGGGCTTGGCTTCGAACGCGAAGCGGTAGCCGTACTTCTGGTTGATCGAATACTCGGATAAAAAGTTGATCGCCTCGCGGAAGCGCTTGATCGCGTCGACCGGGTTCTTCGTTGCGTCGCTCTCGGCGCCTTCGCGGCCGCCCCAGAAGACGTAGATCTTGGCGCCGAATTCGGCGCCGAGGTCCATCGCCCGCATGGTCTTCTGGATCGCGTAGGCGCGAATGCGCGCGTTGTTCGACGTGAACGCGCCGTCCTTGAAGGCGGGATCGGAAAACAGGTTCGTCGTCGCCATCGGCACGACCAGCCCGTTGTCCTTGAGCGCGCGGCGAAAATCCTTCTTGATCTGCTCCGCCTCGCCGGCAGTCGCGTCGATCGGGATCAGGTCGTTGTCATGAAAATTCACGCCGTACGCGCCGACTTCGCCGAGCAGGTCGCAGATCTGCGGCGGCGTGATCGGATCGCGTGTCGGCCCGCCGAACGGGTCGCGGCCGACGTTGCCGACCGTCCACAGGCCAAAGGTGAATTTCAGTTTCGAATCGGGTGCGAAAGCATCGGCCATGAGTTCTTCGTCTCCTATTTGGTCGCGACAGTCTGCGGCGGAACGCGTGCCGGTTCAAGCGAGGGCGGCGCGATGGTCGCCGCCGGGACGCCGCGCTGGATCACCATGATCTTCTGCCAGCACTTTCGCGACAGGCCGTTGGTGAGGTCTTCGATCTCATCGACGATCGCGATCGTCGCGCCGTCGGTTGAATCCTGCACGTACAGCACGGCGATCTTGCTGATCAGCGCGAGCATCTCGCTGCAATAATCGAGGTACCGCTGCAATTCGAACGGCGTGTACGTCCGCGGCGGCGGCGACGCTGATGACGGCGTCGTCACGTCCACGCCGAGCAGCATCGGCGGGTCTTTCGTGAGCTGGTGCATGTCGACGACGTGCGCGAGAGCGCGCAGCTCGTGGACGGCGTCCATCGTCCGCTGGTGGCGCATGCGCGTTTCCCACGTGAGCAGAAACACCAGGCTCGCGCCAATAAAAAACGCGGCGCTCAGCGCCGCCTCGAGCACGTTCACCGCTTCCGCCAGCGTCTCGACCCGGCCCGGGCGCAGCATGAGCGGAATGGTCACGAGGATCGCGATGATCAGCGCGCTGAGCAGCCACGCGAGCAACCGCCGCACGATGCTGCGGCGGCGGATCCGGTGGATGCGCTGCGGCGTGCCGCGCGAGACGTCGATCAGGTCCTGTGCGACCTTGCGCAGTCCGGATTCAGGGAACTGCGATGCGATCCGCGCCTCGAGCTTCACGATGGTCTCGTGAACGGCCGCGGCATCGATGCGGCGATAGCTTCGCCGCGCGGGCGTTACGTTAGCCACCGGTTTACCCTCGTGTTCCTTCGCGCCCCCGATTGTTCCCGCGGCAGTTTCGTGCAAAGGCGGCGGCAGATCAAGAAAACGCCGCCCGGCGGTGGTAGAACAGCGCTTCGATGAAAATTCACAGTGAAGAAGAAGTAGCACGCTTGAGCCGATAATGTAGTTGTGACAGTGATGGCTTCCACCACGCCGCCGATGCCTTTTACGCCGGCCGCTGCCGTGCCCTTCGCGGGTGTCGCGGCGGCGCCGGGGTTGTCGCCCGAGCAGTTGAAGCAAATCACCGATGCGCGTAATCGATCGAAGAAGATCCGCAAGGGCGTCAACGTCGCGCTCTTCGACGGCTGGTCGATCGCGATCTTCGCCGGCCTGACGCTGCTCAGCGGATTGTTCTCTTTCGTCGGGCTGCTGCTCGGCGCCGGCATGGCAGCGGCCGCGTTCATTGAGCTCAAGGGCGTGAAGCGCCTGCGCGCGCTCGACCTCGACGCGCCGAAGACGCTGGCATGGAACCAGGTGTTCCTCGGCGGGCTGCTTTTCACGTACGCCGTCTACAGCCTGTGGACGGTCTATACGGGCCGCACCGAACTCGCGACACAGCTCGACGCGTATCCTGAGATGGCGTACATGGCGGCGAACGTGAGCGACCTGGCGCGACTGATCGGCACGCTGGTGTACGGCACGCTCATCGTCGTCGCGGTCGTCTGCCAGGGCGGCACGGCGCTGTTCTACCTCTCGCGCCGCAAGTACATGGAAGCCTACCTGCGCGAAACGCCGCAGTGGATCATCGACGCGCAGCGCGCGGGCATGCCGATGTGATCATTTTGCCTTGGCCCCGGTGATCGGCGCTTTCAGCAGAAACTCCGCCACGTCCGCAAGCTCTTGTGCGGTCAGCCCAAGGCCGACATTGTCGGGCATGACCGACATCGGCTGCTTCACGCGCTTCTTAATTTTTCCTTTCGGGATCTGCCGCTGTTCGCCGCTGCTTTCCTTGAGCACGACGGTGTCCGCGTCGGCGAGGATGAAGCCGGAATAGACTTCGCCGTCGGTCGTCTGCACGATCCATGCTTCGTAACCGAACGCGATGGCGGCGCTCGGGTTGAGGATCGCGTCCAGCAGCTCGGGGCGCTGATACTTCGTGCGAATCGCGGTCAGGTCCGGGCCGACGTCTTTGCCCTGCCGGTCGAAGGCGTGGCAGCGCGAGCAGCTCGCGGTGTTACCAAAAAACACCGCTCGGCCGCGCGCAGCGTCGCCGGGGATTTTCGCAAGTTCCTTGAGCGGCGGGAGCGCGACGCCGCCGCTGGCTTGGCGGGGGAAATAGGTGCTCGCCATCGCGCGGATGCTCAGATCGGGATTGCGGTAAATCGCGCCGGCGACAGCCGGCTGAAGCTCGGCGGGGAACTTTTTGTCCGACGCCATCGCGATGATCGCCATGGCGCCTTCGGGATCGGCGGCGAGCCGCACGGCGGCGATCTCGCGCTGGCCTTTCGGGAGCGATGGGTCGCCGATCCGCTTCAGGTCATTCTCGCGCCGTGCCGTCTGCTTCGTCGCGGGCTGCTTCTTCGCGGCTTCGTCAACCGCCGCGGCGGCGTAATGACGGGCGGCGGCGAAATCCTTCCACTCGTTCCCGCTGCGATTTTTCAACCACCAGTCCGCGATCGGCCGCACATCGGCGACGCCGGCGGTGCGCAGGCGATTCATTGCGTCAGCGGCTTTCTCATCGCGCGTGAACGCCAGCGCCGTCAGCGCCTGCTGCCGGGCCGCACTCGAAAGATGCGGCGCATTGGCGCGGCGGGCGAATGCGTCGACGGCCGCGGCCGGATGCAGCCGCCACGCCAGACCGATCATCACGTCCGACCATTCAAACGGATCCGCGCGGCCCAACCGCTGCAACAGCAGCGGATAGATCGCCGCTTCCTTACCGTCGCAGGCGATGCCGAACGCCTCGAGATAAAAACGATCGCGGCCGTCGTAGCCCTTCGCGAGCGTGAGCAGCACGTCCTTGCACTGCTCGAACGGCACGTCGCGCATCGCGATCGCGACCTCACGGCGGACGGCGGGCGACAGATCGCCGGCCAGCGCGCGGGCGTGCTTCACAACATCGTCGGTCGTCTCCATGTCGCGGAGCGCACGAAACGCCGCGATGCGAATTCGTTCGTCACGATCGGCCAGCGCCTTGACGACGGTCTTCCGCCCCGGTTCGCCCAGTTGCGCGAGCAGCGTGATCGCCCGCGCCCGCTGCACGGCGTCGCGACTGCGCGACATCTGCTCGAGCCTCGGTAGCGACTTGTCCGGGTGATCCCGTAGCTTCATCGCCGCGGCATAGCGCACGTTGATCGCCGGGTTGTTCATCGCCGCGAGTTGACCGTCGAGCGAATTCAAATCGACGACAGGCGCCTTCGCCGGTTGCTTGGCCCGCGGCGCGAGACGCAGGATCCGCCCGCCCGCTTCCTTGTCCTTGATGTCATGCCCGCCGACGCCCGGGTCGTACCAGTCGGAGATGTAAATCGCCCCGTCCGTGCCGACGGCGACGTCGCTCGGGCGGAACCAGTTTTCCCGTCCGTTGGGCGTCGGATTCGTCGTGGGAATCTTCGCGGCGATGAGCGTGGATCGCTCGAACTTGAAGCCTGCGCCGTCGCGCACCGGCTTGTGAAGCCAGATGCGATTCCGCCCCGCATCCGCATCGAACACCGCGCCGACATATTCCTTCGGCAGCGCGCCACCTTCGTACACGACGACGCCCGTCGGCCCGCCGGCGCCGGTGTTGTCGCCAAGGGGAATCACGCCCGGATCGTCCTGGTGCCACTGCGCCGTGAGCGACTCCTGCCCCGGGCGGCGGTCGGCCTGCCAGGTGCGCGTGCCGTCGGCGGAGAAGTAGCCCATGTTGCCGCCTTCCATGACAAAACTGGTGCGGCAGCCGCGGTTGCCGTCGTCATCGTTGTCGCTCTGCCACATGTTGCCGAACGAATCGCGCGCGATCTCGTAGCTGTTGCGGAAATTATGCGCCAGCGGACGAAGATTTTTGCCGTCCGGATCGACGCCCAGCGCGACGCCGCCGGTCCAGACGCGGCCGTCATCACTCTTGCGATTGCCGGTGTTGCCGGTGGGGCCGTAGACGTAGCACGACCCGCTGTGCAGCCACCAGCCATTGGCGTCCTTCACTTCGTGTGGCCCGTCGTTGCCGACGTTGAAATACCACTTGCCGTCGATGTCGCCGGTGACCGAGTGCAGGCCGTGATCGTGGTCCTTCCCGCCGAAGCCAGTCAGGAGAATTTCCTTCTTCTCCGGCACGTCGTCGCCGTCCGCGTCGGTGTAGACGATAAGGTTCGGCGAGCAGGAGACGACGACCTTGTTGCCGAGCACCGCGACGCCGAGCGGGCAGAGCAGATCCTTGTCCTCGACGAAGACTTTCGACGAGTCGGCCATGCCGTCGCCGTCGGTGTCTTCGAGGATCATGATCCGGTCTCCGTTGGGGTGGGTCAGCGCGTTCTGCTTCTTCCAGGTTTCGCGATAGTTCACGCCCTCGGCGACGAAGATCCGCCCGCGCGCGTCGACGTCGATGTTGGTGGGATTAAATAGTTGCGGCGTGCGCGCCCAGACGCGGACTTCCATCCCGTCCGGCACGTCAAATTGATCAGTGACGTCGTTGTCCGCGAACACGACTGGTTTCGCCGCGCGCGATTTGCCGCTGGATGTGCAGCCGGCAAATGTCATCACCATGACGCACAAAAGAGCGGTGCGAAGCATGCGACGCTTATAACCCGCGTCGCTCGCGCGTACCATGCCGCGACTTTGATGACGACCGACTCTGCAAAACCGAAACCGGCGACGCTCGCCCTGCTCCTCGCGACGCTCTTCTGGGGCTGCGGATTCACCTGGGCGAAAGCGGGCGGCGAAAACGTCAACCGCCTCGTCGGCCTCGCGCAGGGCGCGCCGCTCGGGCCGGTCTGGCTGCTGTCGGTGCGCTTCCTCATCGCAGGCGTGTTGTGGCTGCTGATCTTCCCGGCCAGCCGGCGCGGCTGGACGTGGAAAAGCATCGGCCGTGCCGCGGCGGCCGGCGCGTTTCTCTCCGCCGGGCTGGTCACGCAACACCTGGGTCTCGACCGCGGCAGCGAAGCGGTCATCGCGTTCCTCACCAGCCTGACGATCCTGTTCGTCCCACTGCTGATGACGATCGTCCTGCGCCGTCCACCCCCCGCGATCTTGTGGATCGGCGTCGCCTTGGCGATGCTCGGCGTCTGGATGATGACCGGCGCCTCCCCAAGCGGCTTCGGCATCGGCGAACTGCTCGGCGTCATCTGCGCCGTGCTCTTCTCCATGCACCTGATCAGCGTCAACACCATCCTCGGCAACGACTCCCCCGCGCGCATGGCAGCCGGACAGTTTTTAACCGTCGGCTTCATCACGATGTTGATCTGCCTCTTCGTCGAACGGGGTCCGGAGTCGCTTGCGCCATCGCGCACGTGGGAACTGATGAGCGCCCCCGGCGTCAGCTTGAATCTCGCGCTCATGATCGTCTTCGTCACGATCGGCGCCTTCGGCTTACAAACCCATTTCCAACCCCGCATCGATCCCACCCGCGCGGCGCTGCTCTACCTCGTCGAACCCATTTTCGCAGCGCTCTACCCATGGATCACGCAGGGACGCGGACTCACCATGATCGCGACCGCCGGCGCCGCGCTGATCCTCGTCGCGAACGTCCTCGTGGAGGTCCTGCAATCGCGAAGAAACGGAAGGAAAACCGTCGATCCCGGACAAGGCGCCGCGATCGTCGATTGATCGTCTCTCGCTTACCCAACCGCGGGAAACTGATGCGGTTTACGATACTCATACCGCAGCAGCGCATTGGCGGTTTCGTGATTCGTGAACCGCTCCCCTTGCGCATCCCATTCCAACAGCGCACCCGTCTTGTGCGCGATATTCGCGATCAGCGTCGCAGTCGTGCTGCGGTGCCCCGTTTCGATATCGCAGTTGCATTGCGCCCGGCTCTTCACGCAATCAAGGAAGTTCCGCGCATGCGCCGCAACCGCATCCTGCGGCCCGCCGCGAACCTGCTGCGGCTCGATTATCGTCTTCCCAGACCGCCACCCCCGCGCCGCCGCGCGATCCAATGGTGAGAGCACCGGATACTCGCGCGCGGGAAGCGTTTCCGGCACCACCTCATACCCATTGCCGTTGAAATACAGCGTCCCCTTCGTCCCGCGGAACTCGATCTCGCACGGCTTCGCGGCGGCCGCGGCGCTGTTGGCATTGAACTGCGTGAAGGTCACCAGCGTGCCGGACGGATACGTCCACATCGCCTCGAGCGTGTCGGGGACTTCGCGATTGTCGAAGTCGGCGAATTTTCCGCCCATGACCGCCACTGCGCGCGGCGCGTCGACGCCGAGCGCCCACTGGATCATGTCCATGTAGTGAACGCCGGTGTTGGTCACCTGCCCGCCGGAGTGGTCATAGAACCAGCGGAAGCGATAGAGCGAACGATTGACGTTGTACGGCTTCGCCGGCGCGGGGCCGAGCCAAGCGCCCCAATCGAGTTCCTTCGGCGGCTCTGAATCCGCGGGCCGACCGATGCCGAGCGGCCACTCGTTTTGAATGTGAAACGCGCGCGCCGCCGTCACCTTGCCGATCCCGCCGGCACGGATGAACTCGATCATCTCCTGGCAGACCTTCGACGATCGACGCTGGATGCCGACCTGCGTCACGCGCTTGTGCCGCGCCGCCGCCTGCACCATCGCCCGCCCCTCGGCGACGCAGAGCGACAGCGGCTTCTCGACATAAACATCCTTCCCCGCCTCGCACGCGTGCACCATTTGCAGCGCATGCCAATGGTCCGGCGTCGAGATCACGACTGCGTCGACATCTTTGCGATCGAGCACACGCCGATAATCCTGAAATTGCGCCGGCTCCCCGCCCGATTTCGCCGCGATCTTTTTCGCCGCGAAGTCGAGGTACGGCCGATACAGATCGCAGACCGCAACCACCTGCGCATCTTTCTGCGCGAGGAACCCGTCGAGCACCGTATCCCCGCGATTGCCGACGCCGATGAACCCGAGGCGGATGCGATCCTCACTCGGCGTCGTCTGCGCCGAGCTGACCCCGACCGCCGCGGTCATCCCCACCACCGCCGCCGCCTTGGCGAACTCCCGACGTGTCATCATTCCCATAAGCTGAGCTCCTCGATGTGAACGAATAGTCGCGCTGGCAAAAGTTGTTGGAGTCACGCCGTTCGCAAAACACAAGAACCCCGAGAGCGTAGATCGCTCTCGGGGTCCGATGTTCAAGCTCGGCAGGTAGGACTCGAACCTACAACATTCCGGTTAACAGCCGGATGCTCTACCATTGAGCTACTGCCGAATTTTTCTGCCGCGGTCCGCGGCCGTGAACCCTTATACGTTCGTCGGACCGGGGGGATCGGTAATTTAGTTCCCACTGACCGACTGTCAAGGATTGTAGGCGGCGCTACGGCCGCTGGAGCTTGCGGAGTTGCGCGCGAACCGCCTCATTTGTGGGGTCCAGGCGGAGAATCGCCTCCAACTCGGCGCGGGCGGCGTCCGGTTGGTTGGCATCGAGATAAATGAGGGCGAGATTGGTGCGGGCGGGGATGGAATCTGGCGCGAGCTCGACGAGCCGGCGGGCGTACCGCAGCGCGTCGGCGAACCGCCCCCGTGAAGCGAGCGCGACGGCCAGGTTGCCCAGCGCGGGTTGGTAATCCGGCTCATATTTCAGCGCGGCTTGCAAGGCGGTGATCGCGCCGTCGACGTCGCCCTGATTGCGCAACGCCTCAGCCAGCGTGGCGTGGCTGTTCGCGTGGTTCGGACGGATGCGCAGGGCTCTTTGGCTGAGATCGACGGCGCGCGGAAAATCGCGCTCCTCCACCGCGAGCGCGGCGAGGCTGTTGTATGACGCAAAGCTCGCGGGGTTGACGCGGATGCCGTGCGCGAAGAGCGCGCGCGAGTCGTGCCAGTGCTTCGTCTGCGCGAAGCTGCGCACGCCGAGGATCGCGATGACGCAAGCGGCGATAACGATTGTCGCGGTCGTCGGACGTCGCGAGACGCACCACGCGACGATCAGCGCCGGCCCCAGCATCGCCAGGTAAAGATAATGGTCCGCGACGGTCGAGTAGAGCTGGAAGTCGAACGCGACCAACCCCAATACCGGCAGCAGCACGATCACCCCGACAAGCAACCCCGCCGCCAGCGCCGGCGCGCGGCGGCGGAATCGCCACGCGATGACCGCGAGCAACGCCGGAACGATCCACGTCCATGCGATCGCGCGCGTCTCGATCACGTGCTGCGGCGTGCGGCCGTAATCAAACGTCAGCGTCACCGGCCAGACCAGCTTGTAGAAATAGAACGCCAGCGCGTCGGCAGCGATGAGCGGACGGAAAAGGATCGGCGCCGCGGCGGCGGTCGCGTGGGCGGCGGGTTGGGACAGTTTCGTGACGATCATCACCGGTACCGCGAGCACGAGCCACGGCCAGGTCGATCGCAACACCTGCTTCAACGGCCGCCCGAGCATGAAATGATCGAGAACGATGACGACGAGCGGCACCACCATCGCCGTCGGCTTGGCGAGCATCGCGAGGACGAACGCGAGCGTAGCGACGGCGTAATGCACGCGCGCCCGATTGCCCGGTGGATGCTGTGTAAACTGGAGATACTCATAAATCGCCAACAGTGAGAGCATCCCAAAAAGCACATCCTTCGTGCCCGACACCCACGCGACAGACTCGACCTGCACCGGGTGCAACGCGAAAAGCAGCGCCCCGATCAGCGCGGCGACGCGCTGGGCAACG
>JAXDMN010000177.1:0-28877 GCA_034666045.1 Phycisphaerales bacterium
TCCCGACGACGTCGTTCGAACTCCCCTGATGGGCTACTCCGCGAACGGAGGACGCTCGGATAGAAGCGTGTGCCCCGGCCGCCAGCGATCATTGACAGGCAACGGAGCTTCATAGAAGGATGACAATTGTTTGGGTTCCTACTCCATCATCTCCTTCAAAGGCTGATCGATCGCTTCCGCCCAGATCTGGTATCCCTTTTCCGTCAGGTGCAGGAAGTCGCGCATGATCTCTTTCGAAATCGAACCGTCCGGCTGGAGGAATTTGTCGCCGATGTCGAGGTAGCGGACGTTTTTCCCGTCGTCGAGCTTCTTGATGCGGTCGTTGACGCCCTTGATGATCGCGCGCTGCTTCACGACTTTTTCGTCATTCGGATTCTCACCGCGCGGGAAGACCGCCAGCAACAACACCTTCGCGCCGGTCTTGTCGCGCGCGCTCTTGACGATCTTTTCGACGCCGCTGGCGATCTGATCGGAGGGGTCGGAGTTCGTGTTGTTCGTGCCGATCATCAGCACGACGACCTTCGGCTTCATCGGCGGCGCGAGTTCGCCGTTTTCGATGCGCCACAGCACGTGCTGCGTGCGGTCGCCGCCGATGCCGAAATTCGCCGGCTTGTACTTGTCGAAATGCGCCTGCCAGATTCCCTTCTGCCCGTTCCAGCCGGCGGTGATCGAATCGCCGAGGAAGAGCAGGTCGACGTCGCCCCTGGCGGCGCGCTCGAGGAACTGCTGGTGCAGGGCCATGAACTTTTCGTTCGGCTGCCCGGTCTTGGCGTCAATCTTCGGCGCCGGCACATCGGCCGGCTGCGTGGTTTGCGCGGCCACAAACGATGCACTGATGAACAACGCGACCGCTGCGAAGGCGGCGGCGCGGGCGGGGGCGACGAGACGTCGATGCATGATCGGTGCTCCTTTTACGAAAATTAGTTTTCGCGCTCGAAGTATTCCGCCTCGAGCTGATTGAGTTTCTTCGCGAGCTTGTCGCTTTCCGACTGCATCTTCTGCGCCCGCGACGGATCTTTAAAGCCCGAGACGTCGCCGTACGCCTGCTGGCACTCGGCGATCGCGGTCTCGGTCTCGGCGATTTCGGTTTCGAGCTCTTTCATGGAGAGCCGACCGAAGGGCCGCAGGTAGGGATTGTCCTTATTTTGAACTTTGGATTTCGGATGTTGGATTGGGGCAGATTTATGCTTCTGGGGACGTTTTGCGTCAGCTTCCGCTTGCGCCTTGGCGCGTTCGTCCGCGATCACCTTGTTGTGCCACTTCGAATAGTTCCCCTCAAAATCGAGCATCCCAGGCGGTTGCAGGACGAAAAGCCGCTGCGCCGTGCGATCGAGGAAATAACGGTCGTGGCTCACGCACAGCACGGTCCCCTGAAAATTCACCAGCGCGCCTTCGAGCGCCTCGGCCGACGCGATGTCGAGATGGTTCGTCGGTTCGTCGAGCACCAGGACATTCGGCGCGTCGAGAAGAAGCTGCGCCAGCCGCACGCGCGCCCGCTCGCCGCCGCTGAGCAGGCCGACCGGTTTTTCGACGTCGTCGCCGCGAAAGAGCATCAGCGCGAGGACGTCGCGGAGCGCTTGCAGACCTTTTTCCTCGCGGCCTCCGCTGATCTCTTCATAGACGGTGTTTTCCGGGTCGAAGAGATCGAGGCGCTGGTCGTAGTAGCCGATGTTGAGGTTCGCGCCCCAGCGCACTTCGCCGCCGTCGGCGTCTTCTTCAGCGAGCAGCACTTTGAGCAGTGTCGACTTCCCCGATCCGTTCGGACCGATGATGCCGATGCGCTCGCCGCGCTTCACTTCGAACTTCAGTGATTGCCAAAGCTGCTTCTGGTCGTACGACTTCGACAACTCGCGCACCGCGAGCACGCGATCGCCCGCGCGCTGGTCGGTGCTGATCTTCAGGTTGATTTTTTTCTGCTGATCGACCTGCTGGATCACCTGGTCGCTAATCAGCAATCGGTTCAAGCGCTTCTCGCGCCCCTTGGCTTCCTTCGATCGCTGCCCGGCACCAAACCGGCGGATGAATTCCTTCTGCTTCTCGATGTCCGCCTGCTGCTCTTCGTACGCGCGCTGCTGCGAGAGCTCCTGAAGCTCGCGCTGCTGCGTGAACGCAGTGTAATTGCCCGGATAGCTCTTGATCTTCGCCTGCGCGAGCCATGCAATGCGCGTCGAGAGCCGATCGAGCAGGAAGCGGTCGTGGCTGATCAGGATCACCGCGCCCTTGAAATCTTCGAGATAACCTTCGACCCATTCGATGGCTGCCAGATCGAGGTGATTCGTTGGCTCGTCGAGCAGCAGCACGTCCGGCGCGTTGATGAGGAGCTGCGCGAGCGCCAGGCGCGAGCGCTGTCCCCCGGACAAGGTTTCCACCGGCTGTTCCCACGTTTCGCGGCCGAGGCCGACGCCGAGCAGCGTTGCTTCGAGTTTGTGATGCCAGACGTATCCGCCGCCGAGGTCGAACTCATGCTGGATCGTCTGGTACTTGTCGAGCGTCTTCTGAAGCTCGTCGCCGGTATGGTCGGCCATCGCGTGCTCGAGGTCGCGCATCTTGTGGGCGAGGTCGTGCAGTTCGCGGAACGCCAGCTCCGCCTCGTCGATGACGGTGGAACCGGGCGTGAACTTCGGATCCTGCGTGAGGTGGCCCAGCTTGACGCCGTCGGAGATCGACACATCCCCCGCGTCGGCGGTGATTTCGCCGACGAGCAGCTTGAACAGGGTCGACTTTCCGCTGCCGTTCGCGCCGATCAAGCCGACGCGTTCGCCGCGCTCGACGGAGAGATTGAGCTGGTCGAACAGCGTCCGCCGGCCGAAGGTTTTCTCGATGTTGGTGAGCTGTACGACAGGCATTGTTGTTGAATCGGGATCGAAGTTACGGCGGATGTTGCGGGGATTCTAGTCGCGCGCGGGTGACAAAGCGGTGGTAGTCGCGGAAAGCGACCCTTGCTGATGCGCCGCGGCGGTGACTTGCGCCTGTAGTTTCTCCGCCTCCGCCTGCAACGACTCGGAATCCCAGTTCACGCGCAATCCGACCGGATCGATGCGCCAGTGGCCGTGACGTGCTTCGAGAAATTGCAGATGGGCCTTTGCGGCGGCATACGCGCGGGCGTGCGTATCGAAAATCTGCCGGCCGTGCGGCCAATTCATCTTCTGTGGGAGCTCGGCTTTCGCCGCGGCGATGCGATCCGGGGGAAGATCTTTCAGCGCCGCGGCAAGGCGATCCGCCGCCGAGTTGCCGCGATCGAGGACGCGCTGGGCGGCCGTTTGCGCCTTGGCCGCGAGATCGATCCGCCGACGCAGCGCCGCCTCGTCCGCCAGGCCGGTCAAGTCCAGTCCGCCGTCGGTGTTGAACGCATGCATCGCCGCCGCCGCGGCGTCCATCTCGCCGGTCAGCTCGAACATGATCGCCGCGCCGTGTGTGCGAATCGCATTGCGCGTGCGCAGCTCGCGTTCGTTGGCCATGAACAACGCGGCGGGAAGCGAGACGGCGACGAAAACCGCGCCGGCGATGATCAGCCACTTTGTGCGCGATGCGGATGCCACGGCTATACGACTTCCGCGCCGTCGTCGCCGCCTTCGGTTTCGTTCCCGCCGGTGCCGAGCTCCTCCATCTGCTGCTCGAGCGTCTTGATGCGCTCGACGATGTCCGGGAGCTGCGTGAAGAGCATGTAGACGCGCCGCGCGTGCGAGACCTGCATGGCGGGCGAGCCGACCACGGTCGATTGATCGCCGATGTCGCTGATGATTCCGGACTGCGCGCCGACCGTGACCTGGTTGCCGATCTTGAGATGCCCCGCGACGCCGGTCTGACCGGCGAGCGTGACGTGATGCCCGAGCGTGGCGCTGCCCGCGATGCCGGTCTGCGCCACCAGCAGGCAGTGCGGCCCGATCTTGCAGCCGTGGCCGACGACGACGAGCTGGTCGATCTTCGTGCCGGCGCCGATGACGGTGCTGCCGACGGCCGCGCGCTCGACCGAGCAGCAGGCGCCGATCTCGACATCGTCCTCGATGATGACGTTGCCGACCTGCGGGATCTTGTGATGAACGCCCTGGTGGGTCGCGTAGCCGTAGCCGTCCGTGCCGATTGACGAGCCGGCGTGGATGATGCAGCGATCGCCGATGACAGAGTCGTCGTAGATGGTGACGTTCGGGTAGATGATGCAGTCGCTGCCGAGCTTGGCGCGCGGGCCGATGTAGGCGCCGGGGTAGATCGTCGTGCCCGCGCCGACGCTGGCGGTTTCGTCGACGTGGGCGGCCGGGTGAATGCCATCGTGCGGGTGCTTGCGGTAGCCGTGCAGGCTGACGACCGCTTTCATGAACGCGTAGTACGGATCGCTCGACTTCAGCAGCGTGATCTGCTTGTTCGTCACGATCGACGGCGCGACGATGACGGCGGTGGCGTTGGTAGTCTCGATCTGCTTGGCGTACTTGGCATTGGCGAGAAAGCTCACCTGCCCGGCCTGCGCGTCCTCGAGCGTGCTCGCCGACGTGATCTGCTGCGCGCCGTCGCCGGCCACTTCCGCGCCGATTTCCTTTGCCAGTTCGTCTACCGTCATGAGCGCCGATTATTGACCATTTCCCGCCGGTTGTCTCGCCCCCGTAGCGTCGCCGCGCGGCTTGGCGGCGATCTTGAGCGTGCGGATCTCGTGCGGACGCAGCTCGACCGACGCGCCTTTCTCATCCGACAGGTGATCTTCGATGAAATTGACCGTCGAAACCTTGCTCACGTCGAACGCCAGCTTCGCCTCGACGCGCGTCGACTTGCCGTACGCCTCGTAGAAGCGGATCACGAGATCGTCGTCGTCCTCGGCGCGCTTCACGCCGGTGACGACGACGTTGTCGGCGTCGAGCGAGAGCATCGACGCTTCCGCCGGCAGAACGCCGTCCGGATTCGACGCGACCTTCGTCACCATTAGCGGATGATTGAACGCTTCGGCCTGCTGGATGATGTTCGCCTTCTGCCAATCGCCGCCGTGCGGAACGAGCTGCCACTTGGCGGGCTGCGCGCGGTCGTTCGGGCGGGGATCGGGGTAATAGCTGGAGCGAATCAGCGACAGGCGGATCGTGTTCTTGTCGGCCGAGTAGCCGTGCTTGCAGTCGTTGATGATCGCCGCGCCGCCCGCGGCGCCGGAGAGGTCGGCCCACTTCACCGCCGGCACTTCGACATTGTCGATCGGCCGCTCGATCGTGCCGAACGGAATCTGCGACGTGAATTTTGCATTGTCGCCGGTGTTGATGTCGAACGCGACCTTCAGGAACGGACAAAGCTTGTCGCCCGCGCCGAGTTCCTTCCACTCGGTGTTCATCGAGAACTCCGGCGGGGCGTCCTTCGACATCGTGATCGTCTGACGGATCGAGGTCGACTGAAACGTCCGGTCCCACATCAGCGAGTTGTCAACCACGGTGACATTGACCGGCCCGACGAGCGGCTCGATCTTTTTGATCGCTCCGATCGTCCACGCGCTCATGCCGTTGGGTTCTTCCCAGTGAATCTCCAGCCGGTTGCCGCTGCCGCCGCTGGCGATCGTTTCGCGGTTGCGCTTCTTGTCGAAGATGCTCGTGACGACGCCGCGCGAGGCGTCGAACTTCACGCGATAGTTCGCGTTCTCCAGCGTCGACTTATCCGCCGAGATCGTCACGCCGCCAGGCTTCTTCAGGCCCGACTTCTTGACGAAGCGGTAGCCGAAGGCGGGGACGTTCTCGATCTCGTAAATCTTCGGCACCTCGTACGTCAGCGGATTCAGGTGGATCGTGCCGGAGCGCGTCGAGCCGGTCGGGTTGAAGACCACGACACCCTCGCCGTCGCTCCTGACCTTCGTCGCTAAATGCTTCAGCGCATCCGCGGCGATCTTGCGGCTGGATTCGATCGTGCGCAGGTACATCTGCTCGCTCTTGTTGTAGCTGGGATGGATCGACGTGCCGGGCAGCGTGTCGTGGTGGTGGTTCCATGTGATCTCTTCCCAATTGCGGCGGAATTCCTTCTGCGGATATTCGAAGCCATAGCGCGACGCGAACGCCGCGATCGCCTCGGCGGATTCGGTGGTCGCCTCGGCGTAGCGGTTCCACAGCTTGATGTCGCTGTGCGTCGTGAAGACGCCGAAGAAGCCGCTGTTCGACGTCGTGTTCATCTCCGTCTTGACCACCGGGATCTTCGATAGGTCATACTTTTCGAGCTGCTTGAAGAACTCAGTCGCCGTCGAGAATTTCACGTTCGGCAGGAATGGAACCTGCGCGAATTTCAGCGCAGCCTCGATGTTTTCCCGCGTCGGCCCGCCGCCGTGGTTGCCGACGCCGTAGACCCAGAGCATGTCTTTCGAGCCGGTCGCGTCGGTGAAGTTGAAGAGCCGGTCGAACCGGTTCATCGTGACGTCGCCGTTGTACCACCCGCCGGTCGCGGGCTCTTCGAAGCTGAGCACGCGCGTGCCGTCCAAACCTTCCCACCAGAAGAGCGGCTTGCCGTGTCCGCCGCGGCAGAAATAGAAATATTTGCACCCGCCGAGCTTCAAAATTTGCGGGAACTGCCACGTGTGGCCAAACGTGTCCGGCTCCCAGCCGACGATCGCGTCCTTGCCCTTGAAGCGCTCGCGGAAATAGCGCTGGCCGTACAGAAAATGCCGGGCGTGCGACTCGGGCGAGATCATGTGCTCGTCGCCTTCGCAGACGCGTCCGCCGACGAGTTCCCATTGGCCCTTCGCCACCTTTTCCTGGATGCCTTTGAAGATTTCCGGGTAATGCTCCTCCGTCGCCGCATAAAGCGCGGAGGACGACTGCGAGAACGTGAATCCCGCCTTGCCGAATTCGTCCATGAACTTCAGCGCCTGCCCGAACGTGTCGTGGCAGACCTGGAGCGTCTCTGGCCATTCCCACAGCCATTGAAAATCGATGTGCGCGTGCCCGACCAGGTGGCCGGTGTATTTGCGCATCTCCGGGTGCTCGTGGTTGAGCGACGAGTGCACCTGGTGAATGAGCGACTGCAACCCCTCGGCGTCGAGCGATTCGTTGTTCTCCGCCTTGGCGATCAGCTCCGCGGCCGCCGCGGCGTGCTGCTTGGCGTGCGGATCGCCGCTGCGGTCGGCCATCTTCCGCGCCAGCTCGATCTCCCCGCGCACGACGTCGAGCTTCAGCTTCACGCCGAGCCGGCCCATCTCCTTGTCGACGAATTTCTGAAGGTCCGCGCCGTCGGCGATCGACGCACGATCGACGTGCTTCAGCAGCATGTACTGGCTGTACCCCTCCTTCATCACGTGCCCGGCGTCGAACAGCTTTTCGTCCGGCTCGATCTTTACCGACGTGCCGTCGGCGCGCGTGATGGCGACGTTGTCGATGAACTGCACGTAAACGCCGGCATTGTCGCCCTCACTGACGACGTTCCACCGCGCGGCCTGCTTCCCTTTGATCGCGTCGAGCGGGATTTTTCGGTGGTACCACTTCCCCTTCGCCGGCTCGAGCTGCGTGTCGCCGTGCGAGCGGAGCTTGTTCTGGTCGACCGCGCTGCTGCTGTCGCGGAGGAAACCGCCGCCGACGGTGTCGATGTCGATCCCGCCGACGGGGGAGGGATTTTTGGCGAAGAGGTAAACGTCGTACTCGAGCACATCGCCGGCGGCGAAGTCGAGCTTCTGCTGCGAGAAGGCGCGGTAGACGTAAAAATTCCCGCCGCCCTTGGCGATGTTGCTGGCGGCGAACATCAGGCAGGTGTCGGCGGCATGGGCGGCGCCGGCCGACGCGAGGGCAACGACGAAGAGGGCGGCGATGACGTGGCGCACGCGCACGGCGATTTGGGGCATGTGGAGATCCTCATGTGAACGGCGAACCGCCATCCTATCCCGCCGGCAGAGCGCGCGAAAGCGGACGCCGACAACGCGCAGCGCGTCCCGACAGAAAAAACCCGCCCGCCGAAGAATATTTTCGCGACTTTCCTCGACTATTCGAGCAGTCGCGCCCGCGCGCTGCGCATCCGTCTCAACAAACGCGCAGCGCGCCGGAAGAGATAGAGAGCGCGCCTTCCGCGCCCGCACCGATCGGAGTTATGCATGCGAACGTCGACCACCATCACCCTCTCCCACGAAGTACCGGGAGAGAGGGGGAGCGGACCAGAATCCGCGCGCGCCGGAATGTGCCAAAATGTGCCGGAATGTTCCATCCACCACGCGAAATTCAACAGCGAACCCGCCGGCACATTCTGGCACATCCGCGCGCGTCGAGGTTTACACCCGTTGACGCCAGTTGACAGCAGTTGACGCCCGTTTACCTCATCGTGGGCTTTGGAAAAACGAACCCACCGCGCCGCGCGGCGCCACAAACGATGGACGGCCGAGCCTTGGCGAAAGATACTGACCTCTCCCAAGGAGAAGCGAAGAAATGTCCCACCTGCTCGGCATCGACATCGGAACCAGCGGCACCAAGACGCTCCTCTGCGACGAACGCGGCCGCGTGCTCGCCACCGCGACGGCGGATCACCCGATCTCATCCCCCAAGCCCGGCTGGAGCGAGCAGGATCCGCGCGACTGGTGGGCCGCCACGTGCAAGGCGACCAAGGCCGTCGTTAAAAAAGCGAAGATCAAGCCGGCCGACGTCGGCGCGATCGGCTTGTCCGGGCAGATGCACGGCAGCGTCTTCCTCGGCGACGGCGAAAAACCGCTGCGCCCCGCGCTGCTCTGGAACGATCAACGCACCGCCGCCCAGTGCGCCGAGATCGAAGCGAAAGCGGGCGGCCGCGCACGGCTGATCCAGATGGTCGCCAACCCGGCCCTCACCGGCTTCACCGCGCCGAAGATCCTCTGGGTGCGCGACAACGAGCCGAAGGTTTATGCGCAGACCAAGCACATTCTTCTACCCAAGGATTACATCCGCTTCTGCATGACCGGCGAGTACGCCAGCGAGATGTCGGACGCGAGCGGCACGCTGCTGCTCGACGTCGCGAACCGCAGGTGGTCCAGTGAGCTGCTGAGCATCCTCGACATCGACAAGTCGCTGATGCCGCGCCTGCATGAATCGCCCGACGTCACCGGCACGCTTCATGCGTCCGCCGCCAAAGCGTTGGGATTGAATCCCGGGATCCCCGTCGTCGGTGGCGCCGCCGACAACGCCGCCGGCGCCGTCGGCAATGGCGTCGTCGCCTCCGGCATCGTCTTCGCCACCCTCGGCACCAGCGGCGTCGTCTTCGCGCATGCCGACTCACCCAACCTCGACCCGCGCGGCCGCGTCCACACCATGTGCCACGCCGTGCCCGGCAAATGGTGCGTCTTCGGCTGCATGTTATCGGCCGGCGGATCGTTCCAGTGGTTCCGCAACCAACTCGCGCATGAAGAAGTCGCCGCGGCGAAAAAGAAGAAGGTCGATCCCTACGAGCTCCTCATCGCCGAAGCGCGCCGCGCCCCGGCCGGCTCGGAAGGCGCGTTCTTCCTCCCGTACCTCACCGGCGAGCGCTGCCCGTACCCCGATCCCAATGCCCGCGGCGGATGGATCGGCCTGACCGCGCGCACCACGCGCGACATGCTCATCCGCTCCCTCCTCGAAGGCGTCACCTGCGGCATGCGCGACGCGCTGGAGATCATCGAGGAGATGCGTATCCCCATCTCCCAGGTCCGCGCCGGCGGCGGCGGCGCACGCAGCGAATTCTGGCGCCAACTCCAGGCCGACATCTACAAGCAGCCGATTGTTTTAACGAACGCCACCGAAGGCCCCGCCTACGGCGTCGCGCTATTGGCCGGCGTCGGCACCGGCGTCTGGAGCAGCGTCGAAGAAGCGTGCCGCGCGACCATCAAGCCGACGAAAAAAATCTCGCCGAACAAAAAGACCGCCGCGTTCTATGACCGCTATTACGCCGTCTATTACAAGCTTTATGGAGATCTCAAAGACCGCTTCCCGGAGATGGCCGCGCTGGCAGGATAGAAGCGATCTCCCTCGTCCCGGTACGCCGGGGAGAGGGCAGGGGAGAGGGGCGAGCGGCACTCCACGACATGACCGGTCCATTCGCCGTAGTGCGCGAGAATGCGAATCGAACGGTGCATCAACGTGGAACATCGCTCGCCCCTCTCCCCTACCCTCTCCCCGGCGTACCGAGGAGAGGGAGTAAGACGGAGTACCGGAGAGAGAGAGTGAGCGACTACACTGTTCATCATGGCATCAATCCTCGTCTTCGGACCCCATCCTGACGACGCCGAACTCGGTATGGGCGGCACGATTCTCAAACTCGCGCGGCAGGGGCACAAGGTGCACATCGTCGACATGACCAACGGCGAGCCGACGCCGTTCGGATCCGTCGAGACGCGCGCGAAGGAATCGGCGGCGGCGGCGAAGGTGCTCGGCGTCGGGCGAACGCTGCTCGGGTTGCCGAACCGCGAGGTCGTGCACTCGATCGAGAGCCGCCACAAGGTGGCCGCGGTCATCCGCGAGCACAAGGCGGACTGGCTTTTCGTGCCGTACCCGATCGATGCGCATCCGGATCACGTGGCCGTCACGAAGATCTGCGAGGACGCGCGCTTCGATGCCAAGCTGACGAAGAGCAGCATCCCGGGCGATCCGTATTATCCGAAGCGGATCATCTATTATTTCTGCACGCACCTGCGGCTGAACTTTACGCCGAACTTTTGCATCGACATCACGGACACGATCGACCAGAAGATCGAAAGCGTGAAGTGCTACGAGTCGCAGTTCGTCGGCAACAGCGCGTTCGTGCCTGAGATGGTGAAGACGATCACCGCGTATTTCGGCAGCCGGATCGGCACCGCGTTCGCCGAGCCGTTTTTCACGCACGAGATGCTCGGCTTTGGCGGGCTCGATCAGTTGATTTGAATGCCTCAGCCGCGGATCGGCGAGATGATCGGCGTGGGGGAAATCGTCTCAATGCGGAGCGAGCCTTGCGCCGCCGTGGCGGGCACGATGTCGAAGATGTCGAGCAGTTGGCCGATGCGTTCGATCGAGTAATCGGCCATGCCGCGCCCGGGGCGGTGGGGGGAGTGCGGGGCGTGGCGGACGACCGCGCGCATGCCGGCGCGCTGGGCGCCGAAAATATCGAGCTTCGGGTCGTCGCCGACGAAGAGTGTTTCCGCCGCCGGCACGTCCAGTTGCTTGAGCGCGGCGGCGAACGTTTGCGGACTCGGCTTTCGCACCGCCAGTTCGCTCGAATAGACGCGGACTGGGAAGAACTCGAGCAGGCCGAGCGATTCGAGGTGGCGATCGATGACCTGGCCCTGGTGGATCGTGTTGACGACCAGGCCGAGCTTCACGTCGCCGTCGCGCAGCGCCGCGAGCGTCGGGATGACATCTGCGGGCAGCTCGGCGTTCTCGATCACCGGCTCGTACCAGAGCCATCCGAGCTTGGCGAGGCTGACCTCGTCGCGCTGCAATCGAAAATCGTTGCAGATGCGGCGAAGCAGCCGGCGTCCGTCCGGCTGGCGGCCGCGAAGCCGCGTCGTGACCGCGATCCGCCGCGCGGCCCAGCGCTGCCGCGAGCAGAACGGCGCGAACGCCGGCAACGAGCAGCCGCGCGCGGTCAGATACGCGTACACGCGCGCCGCGCCCGCTTCGAAGAGCGCGCGCGGGTCCGCCGGGCGGAAATCCACCAGCGTGTCGTCGAAATCGAACAGGACGGCCCGGATCATCGTGAATGGACGTTTTGATGCGTCCCCTACGCCGGAGATTTTTACCCTGCCGCCGCGATCTTGCAACGCGCGCGGCATCGCGGGGAAATGGACGTCCGATATTCTCATCTGTGTCGCCGCTCACGTAAGATCGGCGATATGGACATCGAACTTGCGCCGGGCGTTTCCGCACCGGCGGACGCGGTCCGCTTCCAGTTCGCCCGCAGCGGCGGGCCGGGCGGACAGAACGTCAACAAGCTGAACACGAAGGCGGAGCTGTGGGTCCGCCTCGACGCGATCAGCGGACTGACCTACGGCGCGATCGCGCGCCTCCGCCACGCCGGCGGGCGTCGCATCACGGCGGCGGGGGAGATTCACCTGACGAGCGAGAGCGAGCGGGGACAGGAGGGGAATCGCGCCGCGGTCATGCAGCGCTTGCGCGAGATGATCGTGCTGGCAAAGGTCGAGCCAAAAGTGCGGCGGAAATCCAAGCCGTCGCGCGGGCAGAAGGCGAAGCGGCTCGAGCAGAAGAAGCACCGCGGTGCGATCAAGTCGCTGCGACGGCGGTCGTCGCGCGAGGAGTGACGTGCTGAGATGTGGATGTCGGTTTAGGCGGCACGGACGACATCAGTCGTCTTCGTCGAAGTCGTCGTCATCGTCGTCGAGGTCGTCGTCGTCGTCATCCTCGTCGGGATTGTCGAACTCGTCGTCCTCGTCCTCATCTTCGTCTTCTTCGTCGTCGTCGCCTTCTTCTTCGTCCTCGTCGACGTCGTCATCGTCGTCGAACTCGTCCTCGTCGTCGTCGACGTCCTCTTCCTCGGCGTCGGCGCCGGCGGTGTCGTCATCGGCGGGGGCGCCGTCGCCGCCGGCGGTGGCGTCCTCGTCGTCGTCCGCGCCGCCGCCCTCGACTTCGTCTTCCTCTTCGTCCTTGGCGCGGCGTTTGGCGCCCTGCGGGTCGAGCAGGGCGGCGACGGACGTGCCGAGCACGCCGGCCAGCGACGCTTCCAGCGGCGAGAGCGGATCGATTTCGAGAAGCAGCGGCAGGCCGATGTCTTGTGTCGGGGTCATGAGCGTTCTTTCGCTGAGTCCAATGGCGCGGTGTATGAGAACCGCAAGTCCGTCCTCGCGTCAACCACGATTCCGCATCGCGCCGCGCGGTGGAAAAGTTCGTCGCGTGGCGCGCGGCGGTATTGAAGCGGTGAGCGTGCGCGTCGTCAAGGTTATTCCGCGCGAATCCGCGCGCGAATTGCTGCAAGGACGGGGAAGCACGTCAGGAAAATCGACCACGCAGCGGCAGCGAGGGGGAGTCAGTCAAGCTTCGTGCGCCGCAGGCGCAGCGCGTTGCCGATGACCGTGATGTCCGACAGCGCCATCGCCGCCGCCGCGATGAGCGGATGCAGCAGACCGAGCGCCGCCAGCGGAATCGCCAGCACGTTGTAGACGAACGCGAAGAACAGGTTTTGCCGGATCGTGCGCATGGTGGCGCGCGAGAGCTTGATGGCGGCGGCGACGCCGCGCAGGCTGCCGCCGACGAGGACGATGTCGCCCGCTTCCTTGGCGACGTCCGATCCCGAGCCGATCGCGATGCCCAGATCGGCCTGCGCGAGCGCCGGCGCATCGTTGATGCCGTCGCCGACCATCGCGACCAGCGACTTGCCGTTTGCGCGTTGCAGCTCGCGGATGACGTCCGCCTTGCCGGCGGGGCGGACGTTGGCGCGGACGTCGTCGATGCCGACCTGCTTCGCGATCGCGCGTGCGGTCGCTTCGTTGTCGCCGGTCAGGAGCACCGTCCGCAGGCCGAGCGCGTGCAGCTCGCGGACCGCCTCGGCGCTGTCCGGCTTGATCTCGTCGGCGACCGTGATCGCGCCGATCAATTTGCCGCCGACGGCGACGTGGACGGTCGTCTGCTGCGCCGTCGAGGGCGCCATGGCGATGCCGCGCTTCGCCAGCAGTTCGACGTTGCCGACGATGACCTCGCGATCGTTCACTGTCGCGACGACGCCGAGGCCCGGCTCGTTCGCGAACGCGGACGGCTGCGGGATCTTCAATCCCCGCGCGCGGGCGTGGTCGACGATCGCCCGGGCGACCGGGTGCTCGCTGAACATTTCCGCAGCCGCCGCCAGGGCGAGCAGTTCATCCGCCGGCGTGTCGTTGAGCGGAATCACGTTCGCCACGGCGGGGCGACCGCGCGTGATCGTGCCGGTCTTGTCGAGGACGACGATGCGGACGCGCTCGGCGTTCTGCAGCGCGTCGACGTCGCGGATGAGAATCCCGCGTTTGGCGCCGCGCCCGGTGCCGACCATCAGCGCCGCGGGCACGGCCAGCCCGAGTGCGCACGGGCAGGCGATGATCAAGACGCTGCACGTGGCGCGGGCGAGTCTGCCCCACGTCTGCGCCGCCGGCCAATCATTGACCGCGCCGGCGACGTACCACCCGACGCCGGTCAGCAGCGCGATCGCGAGGACCGTCGGCACGAAAACCGCCGCGATGCGATCCGCGAGTTTCTGCACGGGCGGCTTGCTCGATTGCGCGCGATCGACGAGCTTGACGATCTGCGCCAGCGCGGTCTCGCTGCCGACCTTCGTCACGCGCACGACGAGCCGCCCGTCGACGTTGAGCGTCCCGCCGATCACCGGATCGCCCGGCTGCCGCAGCACCGGCATGCTTTCGCCGGTGATCATCGATTCATCGACGCTCGATCGGCCCTCGATGACGACGCCGTCGACCGGGATCCGATCGCCCGGCCGAACGAGCACGCGGTCGCCGACGTGGAGCTCTGCGACCGGCACTTCCGCGGACTGGCCGTCCTCGTTCAGTCGCAGCGCCGTCGCCGGCGCGAGGTTGAGCAATTCCCGGATCGCACTTCCCGCGGCGGTGCGGGCGCGCGCTTCGAGCCAGTGCCCGAGGCTGATCAGCGCGAGCAGGCCGGTCGCTTCCATGAAATACAGGTCCGGCAGCTCGCGCCACCAGCCGGCGAGGTAACCGACGAACGCAACCAGGCTGTACCCGTACGCGACGGACGCGCCCATCGCGATGAGCGTGTCCATGTTGCTCGTGCCGCGCAGCAGGGCTTTCCACGCGCTGCGATAAAACGCCCAGCCGACGTAAACGATCGCGATCGTGCTCGTGATGAGCGCGACCCAGTGCATCCAGAAGTGGCGATGCGCGAAATGCTCTCCGCCCGAGGTCAGCGCGAGCGTCCAGTGCAGCAGCTCGACCGGCAGCCACAGCGCGACGCCGACCATCGCGCGGCGGAACCACGATTCGGCGTGAGCGGCGTGTTCGGCGACGCGATGCTCTTCCGCATTTGCGCCGGCGTGAGTTTCGGCATGCGTGGGATATCCGGCGTCGGTGATTGCCGCGGCGACGACGTCGGGATCCGTCTGCTTCGGATCGAAGCGCACCACCGCCCGCCCCCGCGCCAGGTTGACGGCGCACTGCTCGACTCCGCCGACCTTCCGCGCCGCTCGCTCAACCGTCGCGACGCAGCTCGCGCAGTCCATCCCGCCGACGGCCAGCACCGCCTCCTCCACCGTCGTCGCATGTCCGTGCTCACTTGCCATGCTTTACATTTTAGGGCGCTCGCAGCCGAGCGGTTACACTCACCCGGCGTGACGATCCGATTGGTCCAGTTGTCGCATCCTACGCGTGGCCGGCGCGTCGCGCTCGTGGAGGAGCCGAACCTGCGTTTGCTTGACGGCGCGGCGTCGGTCAGCGAACTGGCGTTTCGCGCCGTTTCGCGCGGGCGGGCGGGAATTTCCGACGAACTCCAGCCGAGTGGCGAGTTGTTGCCCTACGACGCGATCTACGCGGGGCAATCCGACTGGCAACTCCTCACGCCTTTCGATCACGACGTTCCCGAGCGATGCTTCGTCACCGGCACCGGTCTCACGCACAAGGCGAGCGCGGAGAACCGCCAGTCGATGCACGGCGATCCCGCCGCCGTGACCGACTCGATGAAGATGTACCGCATCGGCGTCGAGGGCGGCCGACCGCCCGCCGGTTGCATCGGGTCGATGCCGGAATGGTTCTACAAAGGCACCGGCCGCATCGTCCGCGCACAGGGTCAGCCGCTCGACGTCCCGAGCCACGGCGACGACGGCGGGGACGAAGCCGAGATCGCGGGCGTCTACATCATCGCCCCGGACGGCACGCCGCACCGTGTCGGGCTCGTGCAGGGCAACGAGTTTTCCGATCACGTGCTCGAATCGAAAAATTACCTCTACCTCGCGCAATCGAAACTGCGAAGTTGCTCGATCGGCCCGGAGATCGTCATCGGCGGCGACATGTCCGCCGAAATCCACGGCCGAGCTAGCATCGAGCGCAGCGGGCAGACCATCTGGTCCGGCCCGCTCGCGAGCGGCGAGCCCTGGATGTGCCACACGCTGGCGAACCTCGAGCACCATCACTTCAAGCACGCCGAGCACCGCCAGGCGGGCGACGCCCACGTGCATTTTTTCGGTGCGGACCTGTTTAGCTTCAAGGACCGGTTGCGGCTGGAAGATGGCGACGAGATGGTCGTAGCCTTCGGAGGATTTGGCCGGCCGCTACGAAACCCGATCCGCATCGACCGCACGCCACCGCGGCACGTGGGCGTGAAGGTCTTATGAGAAATCCCTTCGACCCGATGAACGATCCGGACCGGCACCACATCTGGGACCGTCTCGTGCGCGCCGACACCGAGGCGTTCGTCACCGGCAACTGGTCGATCATCGAACATGACTTTCACGCGAAACAGTTCGAAGGCATCCGCTGCAATCATTCGGCGAATCCGGATGATTGGACGATCGCCTTCCCGCATCTCGAAGAGTATCGCGATAGCTGGCTCGTCGCGTCGCAGGAGTTCGTCGCGAAGAAATTTCTCAACCTCACGCCCGCCGATGCGATCTACCGCCGCTGCCGGCTCGATCGCATCGACATCGTGGGCGATCGCGCCCTCGCGCACAAAAAATTCTCCGGCGAGGTGCCGCTGGCGGACGGATCAACCCTTTCCGGCGACCGGCAGACCATTTATCGTCTGCATCGGACCGGCGGCGATTGGCGGATCGTCGGCTTTCTCGGGCAACTGCCGCTGGATGAACGAACATGAGTGACGCGACTTTTTATGCAACGAATCCCGCGACCGGCGAGCGGCTCGAGCCGGCATTCCACGAGGCGGGCGACGCCGACGTGAACGCAGCCGTCGCCGCCGCGACGAAGGTGTTTGATGCGACGCTCGACCTCCCGCCGCGCTGGCCGGCCGATCTGCTCGACGCGATCGCCGACCGAATCCTCGCGCTCGGCGACGCGCTGCTCGAGCGCGGCGAAGCCGAAACCGCGCTGCCGCGCGCCCGCCTGACCGGCGAGCGCGCCCGCACCGTCGGCCAGATCAAAATGTTCGCGGGGATCGTGCGCGAAGGGTCGTGGGTTGAAGCGGTGATCGACACCGCCGATGCGGACCGCAAGCCGATGCCCAAGCCGGACCTCCGCCGTATGCTGCGCCCGCGCGGCCCGGCGGCGGTCTTCGGCGCGAGCAATTTCCCGTTCGCCTTCGGCACGCTCGGCGGCGATACGGCATCCGCGCTCGCGGCCGGCTGCCCGGTCGTCGTCAAAGGTCACCCGTCGCATCCCGGCACGTCACAGATGTTCGCCGACGCGGCGCGCGATGCGATCGCCGCATTGAGTCTCCCGCCAGGGCTGTTCGCACTGCTGCAAGGCACGCGTCACGAGCTGAGCGCGGCATTGGTGAAGCACTCGAACATCACCGCCGTCGGCTTCACCGGCTCGCTGCGCGCCGGCCGCGCACTCTTCGACCTCGCGGCCGCGCGTCCGTCGCCCATCCCGGTCTTCGCCGAGATGGGCAGCATCAACCCCCTCATCATCCTTCCCGGCGCCCTCGCCGAACGCAAGGCGGACATCGCGCAGGGGCTGGCCGCTTCCGTGCTGCTCGGCGGCGGACAGTTCTGCACGAAGCCGGGCGTCGTATTCGCGGTCGGCGAGGGCGGCAAATCGCTCGTCAGCCGGCTGCAAAAAGTCATCGGGCACACGCAGCCGATCACGATGCTCAACCCGTCCCTGCGGGACAACTTCATGCGGCGGGTGCACGAATGGTCGCGCACCGACGAGGTCGGCGCCATCGACGCCCCCGACGAAGCCGTCGGCGCCGCCGGCACCTGGCCTGCACTGTTCGAGACCGACGCCCAGATCTTCCAGCGCGAGCCGACCCTCCGCGAGGAGGTGTTCGGGCCCAGCACGCTTGTCGTCCATTGCAACGACAGGGCGGAACTGCTCGCCTGCCTCGACACGATCGAAGGCAGTCTCACCGGCACCGTTCACGTCGGCGAAGGTGATCACGAGGCGGACGTGCGCGTCGTGCTTCGCAAGCTGGAAGGGAAAGTCGGCCGCGTCATCGTCAACGGCTATCCGACCGGCGTGGAAGTCTGCAACGCGATGGTGCACGGCGGCCCGTACCCCGCGACGACCGACCCCGCATCAACGAGCGTCGGCTCCGCGGCGATCCGTAGATTCGTTCGGATGACGGCATATCAGGACACGCCGGACGCCTTGCTCCCGGCCGCGTTGAAGAATTCAAACCCGCTGTCGATCGAGCGCACGATCAACGGCAAACGCACGCGCGATCCGGTATAACTTCGGCACGCGATGCTCACGACGACGACGCCCCTCGCCCTGATCGAACGCATCCCGCTCAATCCCTTCGACTTCTCCGTCTTCGTCATCTACATGATCCTCACGGTCGGCATCGGCTTCTGGGTGGCCGGGCGGGCGCGGAAGACGACGAAGGGATATTTCCTCGGCGACAAGAAACTCCCGTGGTACGTCGTCGGCACCTCGATGATCGCCGCCGACATCAGCAGCGACGACCTGATTGCCAACGCCGGCGGCGCGTATCAGTACGGCATGGTCGTCGGCGCGGGGTCGTGGAACGCGTGGATCATCTACTCGCTGATGATCTGGATTTTTCTCCCCTACTACGTGCGTAGCGGCATCTTCACGATGCCGCAGTTTCTCGAGCGGCGCTACAACGCGACGTGCCGGTACATCTTCGCGTTCTTCCTGGTCATCGGTTACATCGCCGCGATCCTCGGCGGCACGCTTTACGCGGGCGGCCTCTCGCTCCAGAGCATGCTCGGGATGAACCTGACGACCGCGATTCTGTTTTTCGCGATCACCACCGGCGCGTACACGATCTACGGCGGCCTCACCTCCGCCGCGTGGACGGATTTTTTACAGGTCTGCCTCCTGCTCACCGCCGGCGTGCTCGTTCCCGTGCTGGGCCTGTACCACATCGGCGGGCTCGAAGGCCTGATGGCGGAGAACCCACAAAAGTTCCACGTCTTCCTCCCGCCGACGCACGAACGATTCCCGGTCACCGGCGTCTTCACCGGGTTTCTCACCGTCGGCATCTGGTACTCGTGTACGAGCCAGCACATGGTGCAGCGCGTGCTCGGCGCGAAAGACGAATGGCACGCGCGCATGGGCGTCGTCGCCGCGGGTTTCCTGCGCATCATCACGCCGCTCTTTTTCGTCCTGCCCGGCATCATCGCCTTCAAAATGTTCCCGAACCTCCCGCGGCAGGACATGGCGTACCTCGAGCTCGTGAAGCACTTAATCCCCACCGGCCTGCGCGGCCTCATCCTCGCCGGCATGGCGGCGGCGCTGATGAGCAACGTCTCGTCCGTCCTGAACAGCGCCTCCACGATCGCGACGATGGACCTGTACGGGAAGGTCGTCCGCCCCAATGCGACCGAGCGCGAGCTCGTCCGTTTCGGACGCATCAGCGGATTCGTCATCCTGCTGGTCAGCGTCCTCGTCGGCCTCTACTACAGCACCCAAGGCGAATCCCTATACGTCCAGCTCCAGCGCGTCTTCTTCTTCATCGCACCGCCGTTCGCGGTCGTCTTCACGCTCGGCCTGCTCTGGCGCCGCGCCAACGCGACCGCCGCCTTGTGGACGATCATCCTCGGCTTCGCGTTCACGGCGTTCCTCGTCTTCTACGCGTTCCGTTACATCGACATCCTCAAGCCGTACAAGACGTACCAGCATCCCGCGCTGCTGGCGTGGGTGTTCTGCATGCTGACGATGATCGTGATTTCCCTTCTGACCGATCCGCCGCCGAAGGAGAAAACCGACGGCATCATCTGGAGCCCGCAGTACGCCAAGCTGCCGAAGGCGCTGAGCGACAAGTACCACGGCTGGCGGGACTTTCGCATCTGGTGGGCGATCTTCGTCGTGATGATCCTGTCGATCTACGCGTTCTTTTTCTGGTTCCAGTTCCTGCGGTAGGCCAACACAGCGATGCCGGCCGTCACGATCAACCCGGCGGCGGAGACGAGCTGGCCTGCCCGGACAGACGGCGGCCGATACTCGAGCATGATGTGATGCTGGCCCGCGTCCAGCGGGATCGCGCGCAGCGCGTGGTTCGCCGGCATGACGTGATAAGGTGGCTGCGCGCGCCAGCCGGCGCTGTAGGCGTCGGTGATCAACAGGATGGCCGGGCGAACCAGGTCGGCATCGATCGTGAGCGAGTCGGTCGTGCGACCAACTACGCTGGCGACGCCGGCGTCGCCATCGCCGCTGACGGGCGCGGGAGCGGGCGGCCACTCCAGGATGATGCGCTGGTGTGGATCGAAGTTCTCGTCGCGCACTGCGGCGAGCGAAGCGGCGGGGCCGTCAACCACCTGAAAATCCGTCAACAGCGCCACGCGTGGCATCGGTTTCACGTTCCACGGTTGCGTCGTCGGCGCAATGACCCTGGCGACGCGCAGCATCGACCAGATCGGCGAATTTCTTGTCGCGGTCACGTCTTTCGTCGGCGCGAAATCGCCACGCCGCGCGTCCGCGCCGAGCAGCGGACCGACGAGGTCCGCCCAGCGCGCGGCGATGGCCGGGTCGTAGCCCCACGCGTCCTCGATGCGCAGTTGCGTCGTGAGGTTGAGCAACTTGTCGGAGGTGGTCACGACGCGCTCGTCAGCCGCCGCCGGTTGGATCGCCGAGGATGCGGTGCGAGGATAAAACCATTCGATCGTCCGCGCGGCAGGACGCCACAGCTCGAACACGATCAACGCCGGCAGCAGGTACGCCAGCCGCGGCACGCGCGCGAGCAGCAGCAGCACGAGCGCGAGCTGCGCGAAGATCAGGGCCGAGCGGTCGAGCTGGCGGATGGTCGGCGTTGCGAGAGACACGGCAAATAGTGCAGCGGCCAACACACCCGCGGCGATCGCGACGGCGCCGCGGGGGAAAGCCTTCCGTCGCAACGCGTCGTATCCCGCCGCCGCCAGCGCCGAGATCATCAGCGCGGCGATGAAACTGAACCGTGCGGGCGCCCGGAATCGATCGACGCCGGGAACGATCGCATAGAGCAGCCGAAAGACCGGCGTGTGCGCACCCATCGCGAGGACGATCGCCATCACCAATACGATCGCGGCGGCTATGTCGCGGCGGCGGCGCGGCGCGATCAGCCCGCACGCCGCGAGCGTGGCGGAGACGCTGCCGACGAAGAGGGACATCTCCCACATCAGCCATCGCCCGGTGTAGGGGGAAGAAAAATCGTCGCCGAAGGGATACGGGATGATGAGGGTGAGCAGGTTCTCAGGCGGCAGCGAGTAGGACGTCGCGAAGGCGTAGTCGATGGCGCCGGCGCGGACGCTCTCGCGGGCCGCGTCGAGCGCGGGGAGCAATTGCGCCGCAGCGATGGAAGCGCCCAGGAAGTACATCACAGCAATTAGTGCACAGCGTCGCATGGCGTCGCCGCGCGGAAGCGAAACGATTGCGTACGGCACCACGGCGAGCAGCGTGTAGAACGCCGGCTGCGGATAACCGCCGAGGATCTGCATCGCAACGGCGAACGCGCCCAGCAGCGCCGCCGGCATCGGCTGCGGTCGCGACGAGTCGAGAATGCGATCGACCGCGAGGAAGATCAGCGGGGCCCACGCGACGACGCACAAGTAGGTGAGGTGGCCGGCGTACAGGTGCAGCAGGTACGGACCGCTCAACGAAAAAATCGTCCCGCCGACGAGGGCGGCGACGGTCGAGCAGCCCCGCGCGCGGCACCACGCCACCGTCAGCACGCCGGCGAGCCAGACGTGCAGCGCGGCGATCAGGTTGATCGCCCACGCGGTCGGCAGCACCAGGTGCAGCCAGTTCGGCGGGTAGAGCAGCGCGTATTGAAAGTTCCCCAGCGCCGCCGCGCCGCCGAAGGCGTACGGATTCCACAGCGGCGGTCGGCCGGTCGCGCGCCATTCGCTGAAGGCGAACTCGCGCCAGGCGTAAAACTGCCGATCGATGTCCATCTCCGCCGCGGAGACGACCGCGCGCGGTTTCCACAACAAGGCGCCGAAGAGAATGACGGTTAGAATCGCAAAATAGCCGGCGGTGAGCAGGGGAAATGCGATGCGCGATCGCGGCGCGGAGTCTTGCCCGTCATCTGCTGTCGCCGCCGCCTCAGTCGTTGTCATCGCGGGACAACATTAACAGGAGGCGTCGATCTTCTTACTTTTTCACGCGGTCGATCTCGTCCTTGTGCAGCCCGTTGTACTTCCCCTCGGCGGGCAGGACGATTCGGATGCGGCCGGTGTTCTCGTCGTAGCTCCAGCCATGCTGCCGGGTCGCGATGCCGTTCCGTGCGACGGCCTTCTGGCCGGTGATTGGGTTGACCGGCAGGGTCGCGATGTGGCGGATCGTCGGCGGGCGCTCGTTCTTCAGCCGGTATTTTCCGATCGCCATGCGGATCGCGTGCAGCGACATGATCGCGGAGAATTCCTTGTCCGAGACCTTCGGGTCGTTGCCCGCTTCGATCTCCGCCGTCCGCCAGGTCTGGTACGCGCGCTTGAACTCCGGCGTGCGGGTTTGCACGAGCTTGTCGATCCAGCGCCAGGGTTTGCCTTCTTCGAGCAGCGCGACGGTCGTCTGGGCGGCGGATTTTTCGCGGAGGAATTTTTCGGCAGCCAGGAGCTGGCGACGCGCGTCGAGCGCGGCTCGCCGGCTCGGCGTCATCGCGGCGGGGGCGGTCGGCGCGGGCGCGACGGTGGGCGCGGGCGCGGTGGTCGGCGCCATCGCCGCCTGGGCGAGCGCGGCGCGGGCCATCTGCTGGTTTCGATACTGACTGACGATGCTCGTCAGCGTGAACGCAAACACGCCCGCGCAAAAGACAAGGTTCGCCTCGGAGTTGGATCGCTTGAAGATCCGCCGAAGTCCCGCCGCCACCAGCCACGTCACCACCCCCAGGGCGAGCATCCCGCCGACGATCACGCCCGCCGCCGACAGCGCCTCGCGCTGCCCGCCGAAGCCGACGAGAACGGCATACGAGCCGCTCGCGATCAGCCAGCAAAGGAGTGCGCGCCAGTTTGGCTTGAAGACAAAATTCGTTGGAGGCGGGGGCGGCAGGAGGTCATCGGACATGCTTTAAGCATTCATCGGATACCCTCGCGCGTTTCCCTAACGAGCTCGCTGGGGATTTTCCCGTCCGCGTCCGATAAGCCCGCCGTCAGGCGCGATAGAGACCGTGCTCGTTGATGTATCGCGCCACGGGCGGCGGCACGAGATGGTCGATCGGCAGGTTCTGCCGCACACGCCGGCGGATTTCCGTGCTGCTGATGTCCATCACCGGCGCGACGACAACCTGATCCTTCAGATGCCGAAACGCCGGCGGGAGCAAGTTCCAGTCAATCGTCCAGCCCGGCCGAGCCATGACCAGAAAGTGAACGTCGCGCAACAGATCGAGCGGCCGGTGCCATGTGGGGAGCGAGTGGAGCATATCTGCTCCAATGAGCCAATTTACGTCCACCTCACCGCATTGGCGCAGTTTTTGCGCCGTGTCGATGGTGTAACTTGGACCGCTTCGGCGCGTCTCTATGTCGGAGACTTCAAACAGGGAAGATCCCGCCGTGGCGAGGCGACACATCGCCAGCCGATCCGCCGCCGGAGCGAGTTCGGCGTTGTCCGGCTTGTGCGGCGGACGTGCACTTGGAATCAGAACGACGCGATCGTAACCTGCTTTCGCCGCAACGGCTTCGGCGCAGCGGAGGTGGCCGTTATGGATCGGATTAAAACTTCCGCCGAAGTGCAGTGATGGCATAAACCCGCCCGGTCGGTTGTTATGGACCTTACAGAGTGGTTGGCGCGCCCGACCGGAACCTTCCCTGAACAGGGACATTACGGGGCGTGTTAGTCTGATCTCGACCCGCCACGAATCGTAGTGCCTCCGAAGGCGGCGGCAACGGCTTTGCTGACAATTCGACCGTCCGAGGGCCGAAGTCCGCCGCAGCCACTGAAGACAACCTCGAGCCCGCGATGAAAAGTGTCCAGTGCGGCCGGCGAATTTCGCCCGCTTCCCTCCTCACGTAAGTCGCTTTTAGCTCATGCTTTAACGATGTGAACGCACGCGCCTCTGCGACGTACTATAAGAGACGCATTACCGAGACGTACAGTGGACGGCAGCGTAGTGCCGCTCACGCACGGATGTATTCGCCAGGAATAGAAGGAGGCCTCCCTTGGCCACCATGACCACGACAAAGAAGGCAATGAACAAAGTCGTTCCACGACAGAAGCCCATTCCGCGCGCACTCCGCGCCCGGGCTGAGCAGGTTCTCGCGGAAAATTACCCGTTCATGGATTCCGAGACCTTCAAGCAGCGCGGGCTCGAGCAGTCCCTCTTCGATTTCGAGACCGGCGAACCCCAGCTCCCGGTGACGAGTTGGTACCAGCCGACTCGCGAAGAGATCGCCGACCAGCTCAAGGGCACGCCGCAGCTCATGAAGGGCCCGGAAGAGAAGCTCATGTTCCTCCGCTTCAACTTCGCCAAGCGCAAGCTCCAGAAGCTGCAGGCGAAGGCGAAGCGCGAAGGGCTGACGAAGGAACTGGCCGAAGAGCTCGTCGAATGGCACCGCCGCTTCGAGCACTTCCGCGAGTACCTCGTCCGCACAAACCTCGCGCTCGTCCTGGCGATGGCCAAGCGAACGCGGCTTGGCGACGTGGACTTCGCCGAGATCGTCAGCGAGGGCAACATGGCCCTCATGCGGGCGGTCGACAAGTTCAACGTCGACAAGGGCTTCAAGTTCAGCACGTACGCTTGCCGGGCGATCCTGAAGGCGTTTTCGCGCACGGCGATGAAGTCCAGCCGCTACAAGACCCGTTTCCCGGTCGAGTTTGAGCCGGAAATGGAAAAGAGCGACTGGAACGATCGTAAGCGCGATATTGTCGAGGAAGATTGCATCGATGAGCTGAAGCAGATCGTCGATCGCAACCTCGCCGACCTCTCGGACACCGAGCAGACGGTCATCCGTCGCCGATTCAACTGGCAGCAGCAGGACGAAAGCCCGCTGACGCTGGAAGAAGTCGGCCAGATCATCGGCGTCACGAAGGAGCGCGTCCGCCAGATCCAGAACAAGGCGCTGCTGAAGATCAAGAGCGTCATGGAAGATGGCGTCTTGCGGACGAAGCGCTATCCCGAGGCGGAAGCCGAAGGGCTCGAGCAGGCGACTGCCGGGCAGCAGGCGTAAGAAAAAGATCCGAGTCGTAATCACAGAAGGGCGACCTCACCGCGAGGTCGCCCTTCTTGTTTTGTCGTCGCGTGTATCATGCCGCGCATGGTTTCGGTCTCCGTCGAACACGTCGCGTGGCAGGTGAACGATCCGGTCGCTGTCGCGGATTGGTACACGAAGAATCTCGGCTTCCGCATCGTCCGCCGAAACGATGATCCGGCGAACACGCACTTCATCGCCGACGCCAGCGGCAAGTGCATCATGGAGATCTACAACAACCCCGCCGCAAGTGTGCTCGACTACAAGGGCATGCACTTTCTCCAACTGCATCTCGCGTTTCAGGTAACCGATCCGGTTGCGACGCGCGATCAGTTGCTCGAGGCCGGCTGCACCGTTGCGGAGGACGTGCGGACGACGCCGGCCGGGGATCAACTTTGTATGATGCGCGACCCGTTCGGCTTCGCGATCCAGTTGTGCAAGCGCGCCAAGCCGATGACGTGACGACTTTCCCGCGGAGGTGTGCGATGCCGCTCTCCCGTCGTGACTGTCTCAAGCTCATCCCCTCGGCCGCGGCGGTGATCGCCGCGAGCAACACGCCGATCGCATTACTCGCCGGCGAGGCGGCGGCGGCGAAGACGAAAGACCTTACGATCAAGGAACTTCGCTTCACGCCGGTCGCGATTCCCGACCCGCCGATTCTTTCCGCCGCCGGATGTCACGGGCCGTACTTTTTGCGGACGATTATCGAAGTGGTGACGAGCGACGGCATCACCGGCGTCGGTGAAACGCGCGGCGGCGACGCGATGCTCGGGGAGCTCAATCGGGCGTCGAAGAAACTGATCGGCCAGAGCGCGCTGAACTATCGCAAAATCACTTCATCCGCCGACGAGCTGACGCGCCGCGCCCTCGGCGGGATCGAAGTCGCCTGCCTCGACGCTATCGGCCGCGCGACTGGCATGCGCGTGTGCGAACTGTTCGGCGGTCCCGTGCGCGAGGATCCCGAGTTCGCCTCCTACCTCTTCTACAAATACGCCGCCGATCATCCCGCGCTTCTTGCGGACAAGCGCATCGTCGACAACCGCGGCAAACTTGATGAGTGGGGCGAAGTCCGGACGCCCGAGGCGATGGCGGAACTCGCGTATCAGTTCCAGAAAAAGTACGGCTTCCGCGTCAGCAAACTCAAAGGCGGCGTGCTCGCGCCCGAAGCGGAACTGGAAACGCTGCGGCAGATTTCCGCGCGGCTCGGCAAGGATCATCTCCTCCGCATCGATCCCAACTCTGTCTGGAACGTCGAGACCGCGCTAACAATCGGCGAGCAACTGAAAACGCTTCCACTCGAGTACTACGAAGACCCGGTCGACGGCTTCGAGAAGATGGCCGAGGTCCGCAGCAAGACCGGCCTGAAGATGGCGTCGAATATGTTCGTCAAATCCTTCGACGACATCGGCCCCGCCGTGAAAACAGCCGGCGGACAGCCGTTCGACGTCGTTCTGATCGACCACCTCGACTGGGGCGGCATCGCCAATTGCAGCGCCCTCGGCCCGATCGCCCATGCACTCAAGTGGCCGCTCAGTCAGCACAGCAACAGTCACTGCGGCGTCTCGATGGCCGCCATGATCCACGCCGCCGCGCTCATCCCGGAGCTGACGCTCGCGAGCGACACGCATTACCCCTGGCTGCCGGACAACGCCGACATCATCGCCGGCGAAAAGCTGCCGATCGTGAACGGCCGAATGAAAGTCCCCGCCGGCCCCGGCCTGGGCGTCGAACTCGATCGCGACATGCTCGCCAAGGCGCACGAGACCTATGAAAAATGCGGCATGCGCAAGCGCGACGACGCCTTCACGATGCAACTGATCGAGCCGGGATGGAAGCCGAAGATTGTGTGGTGAGCATTCAAGCAACAGCAGCAGCATTGATAATTTGCGAGGAGCACCTCTGCATGAAACCCAACGACCTTCGCGACAAACTCAAAGGCGTCATCGCGTTTCCGATCACGCCGTTTCGAGACGACAACACGATCGACGTTGAAGGCCTGCACAAAAATCTCCAGCCGATCCTGCGGCAGCCGGTCGCGGCGATCGTCGCGGCGGCGGGGACGGGCGAGTTGTACTCGCTCACGCCGGCGGAGCATTTGCAGGTCGTCAAAGCGGTCGTGCAGGAAGTGAACGGCAAGGTGCCGGTGATCGCGGGCGCGGGATTCAATCCGCCGATTGCCGCGCAGCAGGCGAAGCAGGCGGTGGACGCGGGGGCGAGCGGCATCCTCGCGTTTCCGCCGTACTATCCATCGCCGGACGATGAGGGCCTCGTCGCGTATTACAAATCGAGTGGCGCCGCGACGCCACTCGGGCTGATGATCTATAGCCGCGACTGGTTCGCGCCGACGGCCGCGCTGGTCGAGACGCTCGCGAAGGAAATCCCCACGCTGGTCGTCTGGAAGGACGGTCAAGCCGACATCCGCCGCTTCCAGATGATCCGCCAGCGCGTGGGCGACCGCCTGCATTGGGTTGGCGGCGCGGGCGACGACATGGTGCCGGGTTATTACTCGATCGGCATCCGCGCGTATACGTCGAGCATTTCGAATATCGCGCCGAAACTTTCCTTGAAGCTTCACGAGCTCGCGTCGGCGTCGCCGACTTCGAAGGAGCTGACGAAGCTGATGGACGAGATCGTGATCCCGCTCTACGCGTTGCGCGCGCGGCGGAAGGGGTACGAGGTTTCGGTGATGAAGGCGCTGATGGACGAGCTGGGATTGGTGGGAGGGAAGGTGCGACCGCCGCTGGTGGATGTCAAACCGGACGACATGAAAGTCCTGCGCGAGTCACTTCCGAAGTGGCGCGAATGGATGTAACGTGAAGCATTGTCATCCTGAGGTATTCCGAAGGATCTGGCACCGATCGACGGAAGGCGCAGATCCTTCGGAGTACTTCAGGATGACATCTTTTCTCTTTTGCTACCCGTCACGCGGCCTGCGGTAAGAACTGCTCCAACTGCTCCGGAAGTTGCTTGATCCCGCGCCGCACAGCTTTCCCCACCGCGTACTGCATCGACAACTGCACCCGCCGCTCGACGCGTTCGTCCGGCTCGACGCCGAGCTCGCGCATCTTGCGGATCGTCCAGACCCAGACGTGATACTCCTCCTCGCATCGCTTTTTGTAACGGTCGAAGCCGATCACGTGGTGCCCGACTTCGTGCAGGAAAATCGCGAAACTGATTGGCGTGCGCGGCTGCGGCGCTTCGATCCAGTTGATCACACGGCCGTCGTGGTAGTAGACGCGCCACGCGCAGCCGCTCATCGAGCGACGCCACTTGCGCACGCGGACGTCGTAGCAGGTTTTCACGTCTTCGACGAGCTGTGAGTAATCGGGCATGGGCTCGACTTCTATCGGCGTTCGGGGTCGGAACATTCGCACCGTTCGCCCGCGCGTCGTTACGATGCGCAGGAGATGCCCGTTGCGCCGTACAACGTCGAGGTCCCCGGCATGTCGCCGGTCGTGCTGCTCACACTGCTGTTGCTGCTGGGTGTATCGGCCGCCGTGTTCGTGTGGCAGGTTCGGCGCTGGACGATGCAGCGCGGGTGGCGCGGATTATTGGACTGGTCGCGCGAGCGCGGCTGGCGGTTATCGCGCCCGGCGAGCGCGCCGCGCGAGCCGTTCGATCGCTTCGCCGGCGCTCGCGTGATCACGCTGCTCGAATCGGGACCGACGCAGGCGATGCAGCTCGAAGTGCCGGCTGCCACTACGGCCAGCACGGGAGGCGGCGCATCGGCCGCGGTCGAGCCGTCGCGCTGGCACGTCCTGGTCCGCCAGCTCGGCTCCACA
>JAXDMN010000178.1:0-6521 GCA_034666045.1 Phycisphaerales bacterium
GCAGATCCTTCGGAGTACCTCAGGATGACAAGTGCCTCGTTCGTGCGTTTGGTGGCGGAGGCGTGATCAACCCAATCCGAGCAGCCCAATCGCATCGCGCTCGACGATCCCGCGCAGCGCTTCGCGCGGGACGACCGGCAGATTGGTGCCCTGCGCGAGCTGGTTGATGCGGTAGAGCGATTCGATGCACTCTTCCGCGTTCGTGTACGGGAAATCGCTGCCGAAGAGCAGCTTGTCGATCACGTCCGCCTGGTTGCAGCTCACCAGGGCGTTGTAGGCTTGCCACGGGCGCGACAGCAGGCCGCTCACGTCGGCGAAGACGTTGGGGTGCTTGCCGAGCATGCAGATCGTTTCGTCGATCCACGGCTGGCCGAGCTGCGCGATCACCAGGCGAAGTTTCGGGAAGCTGCGCGCGACTTCGTCCAGCAAATACGGCCGGCCGAACTCGAGCTTGCTCTCTTCGGTGAATTGGCCCGACGGATGGATGAGGATCGGCATGCCGAGGCGCTCGGCCTCTTCGTAGACGCGCATGGCGCGGCTGTCGGTCGGATGGAAATCCTGGTTGGCGGGCGAGAGGGTGATGCCGCGGAGGAGCAGGACCTCTTTGGCGATCTTCACTTCCTCGGCCGCGCTGGGTTCGGTCGGATCGATGCCGGCGAAGCCGATGAGTTTCTGGGGATACTTGCTGACGTAGTCGGCGACGTAGCGATTCGGAATTTCCGCGCGAAGGTAGCGGCTCTTGAAGCCGAGGACGATCGACTTATCGACCGCGCCGGATTGCGACCAGTGGTAATCGGGATCGCCGGAGGGGATGGGCCGCCAGTTGCCGCCGGAGCGGTTGGGCTGCGTCGCGCCGGTGGCCGACGCCGCGCGCGATCGCGAGCGCGGCGTGGCGCGGACTTCGCCCAAGTCCATCTGCCCGAGCTGGTCGGGCGATTGCCAGATATGCGTATGTACGTCGATGATCACGTTTTTTGCGTCCCGCGTCCCGCGTCCCGCGCGCCCTGAATGGTGTCCCGCGCCCCAGAGAGTCTAGAGGTTGACGAAACGCCCGTCAAAACGGACCCATGCAATCGCCCGGGGGGTGGTAGAGGATTTATCGGACGTTTGGGGTGAGTGGGGGGAGGAGAATGTTAAGGCATGGATGCGGCGGAGGTTATGGACGGCGCAGGGCGGGGGCGAGGGTGAATTGGATAACCGTCGTGGCTTGGGCGTCTCGCCCGAGCGCTCGACGCGTCAGCGGCTGGCCGCCGCGTATGCTCGGGCAGGATGCCCAAGCCACGATCACCCTTCAAGATCTCTATGGCTACTTCCCGCCTGATTTGCGCCTTCGTAATTCCGCATCGATGAACTGATCCAGTTCCCCGCGATCGAGCACGCTTTCGACGTTGCTGGTCTCGACGCCGGTGCGGACGTCTTTGACGCGGCGGTCGTCGAGGACGTAGTTGCGGATCTGGCTGCCGAAGCTGATCGATTTCTGGTCGCCGACCACTTCGCGCAGCTCGGCGTCGCGCTTCGCCTGTTCGATCGCTTCGATCTTGCTCGTGAGGATGGCCATCGCGAGGCGCTTGTTCTGCTGCTGGCTGCGCTCGACGGAGCAGACGACGGTGATGCCGGTCGGCTTGTGCGTGATGCGGACGGCGGAGGCGACCTTGTTGACGTTCTGCCCGCCCGGGCCGGCCGAGCGCACGAAGGCGACGAAGTCGATGTCCGTTTCCGGGATCTCGAATTTCGTTTCCGACTGCTCGAATTCCGGCACGACCTTCACGCCGGCGAAAGAAGTCTGCCGCTTGTTCTGCGCGTTGAAGGGCGACGGGCGAACGAGGCGATGCGCGCCGGCTTCGACCTTCAAATAGCCGAACGCGTACGGTCCCTTGACGTGCAGCGTGACGTCCTTGATGCCGGCCTGCTCGCCGTAGTTGCGGTCGATCTCGGAAATGTCCCAGCCGCGTTTTTCGAAATAGTAGAGGTACATGCGGAGGAGCATCTCGGCCCAGTCCTGCGCCTCGGTGCCGCCCGCCCCGGCCTGGATGGTGAAGAAGGCATTCTTCGCATCGTTCGGCCCGTCGAGCAGCGTCTGCAGCTCGACTTGGGCGAACTGTTTTTCCACATCGGCCAGCCCGCGGTCCGCCTCTTCGATCGTCGCCTGATCGCCGGCCTCGGCGCCGAGCTGAGACATCGCGCGGACGTCGTCGAGCGCGCGGAGCATCTGCTCGATCGGCTCGACCGCCGACTTGATCAGCTTCATCTCGCCGACGACCGACTTGGCCGCGTCCTGGTTATCCCAGAACCCGTCCTCGCCCATCTTGGCTTCGAGCTCTTTTTTTCGTGCGTTTTTGGCTGGGAAGTCAAAGAGAGTCCCGGATCGCAATGATCCGGGCGGAAAGGTTCTCGATCGAGGCGGGGAGGTTTTCGTGGATCATGGACATCGGTGGGATTCTAGGCGGGGCGGAGGTGAATGCAACGGCGGACTAACGCTATGAGCGTCGCCGCGTCGACTTCAGTTTGGGCATGGCTCGCCGGCTCACGGTATTCCGCCGTTGCGCGTCCTTCCGATCCGCCGCGATGCTGTTCCAGATTTCGTTCACGAGCCAAAGCCGCTTGGCGACGGGCAGCGCAAGAGCTTTCTGAAGGATTGCCGTTGCGCGCGTCGTGAGCCGCTGTCGGCGGACGATTCGGATGCTCGGATCGTTCAGCGCGCTGCGCACTTCGATCTCCGAGCCATCCCGCGGCGACAACCCCAGCGCGGCGGCGAGTTCGGCCGCGGTACGCGTTGTGATGCTCGTACGCTTCTTCATCGACGGGGCTGTAATGTCCCAGATGCGCGACTCGGCATCAAGCGGACGTTGACGCGGACGCCGGCGCCGTCGCCATCGCCGGCGCGCCCGGGCTGCCGAAGGGGACGTCGCTGAGTTGGAGGTCCTTGTTCTGCCGCTCGAAATATTTGAGTGCCCATTCGGTGGGGAAGAGGATCAGCGGCTGCTGCTTGGCGTCGATCGCGACTTTTGCGCCGGTGGGAAGTTTTCCGTCGAGGGTGTCGAGCGGGAACTCCGGGGGGATCCACCGGGCGAGCTCCCAGTTCGCGGATTCGAGGCGCGAATCGGCGCCGTACTCGGCCTTCAGGCGGTATTGCACGACGTCGAATTGCAGCGGCCCGACGGCGCCGAGCAACGGCTCGCGGCGATTGGAATCGCGAATCTGCAACACCTGGATGACGCCTTCCTGAAGGAGCTGATCGAGGCCTTCGCGGAAACGTTTCATCTGCGATGTCGCGGTCGCATGGAGATAGGCGAAGCACTCCGGGGCGAAGCGGGGGATTTCGTTGAAGACGATGTTGCCGGATTCGGTGAGCGTGTCGCCGATGGCGAAATGCTCGTGGCCGACGAGGCCGATGACGTCGCCGGGGTAGGCTTCGTCGACGGTTTCGCGATCCTGGCCGAACAGTTTGTGGCTGCTGGAGAGGCGGACTTTTTTTCCGCTCTGGGCGTGGGTGACGACCATGTCGCGCTCGAATTTTCCGGAGCAGATGCGGACGAACGCGATGCGATCGCGGTGGCGCGGGTCCATGTTCGCCTGGATCTTGAAGACGAAGCCGGAGAAGCCGGCGGTTTCGGGATCGACGATTTTTCCCTCCGCCTTGCGCGGGCGCGGCTCGGACGAGTGCGCGAGGAAACCGTCGAGCAGCATCTGCACGCCGAAGTTGTTGATCGCGCTGCCGAAGAAGACCGGCGTGAGTTGGCCGTGCAGGATGGCTTCCTTGTCGAAGGTCGCGCCGGCGCCGTCGAGCATTTCCAATTCTTCGACCGCGCGGGCGTACGCTTCGGGCGTGAGCTTGTTCTTGACGCTCGCGTCGGAGAGATCGTGAATCGAAACCGGCGCGCGATACGCGCCGCCGGCGGTGCGCTCGAACAGGTGGACCTGCTTGTTCAGGCGGTCGTAGACGCCGCGAAAATCCTGCCCGGTGCCGAGCGGGATGTTGACGGCGAACGCCTTGATGCCGAGGACCGATTCCAGCTCGTCCATCAGCTCGAGCGGATCGCGCGTGGGGCGGTCCATCTTGTTCATGAAGGTAAAAATCGGCACGCCGCGCCGGCGACAGATTTCAAACAGCTTTCGCGTCTGCGCTTCGATGCCCTTGCCGGCGTCGATGACCATGACCACCGCATCGACAGCGGTCAGCACGCGATACGTGTCCTCGGAAAAATCGCGGTGCCCCGGCGTGTCGAGGAGGTTGACGTAGTAGCCCTGGTACTCGAACTGAAGCACGGTCGAGCTGACGGAGATGCCGCGTTTCTTCTCCAGCTCCATCCAGTCGGATGTCGCGGTCCGCTGGTTTTTCCGCGCGGTCACCGAGCCGGCGAGGTGGACAGCGCCGCCATAGAGGAGAAATTTCTCCGTCAACGTGGTCTTGCCGGCGTCCGGATGCGAAATGATCGCAAACGTGCGGCGGCGGGCGAGGTGGTCGGTGATGGTCTTCATTGTCGTGGCATGATTGTCGTGGCATGGGCGCCCCGCCCATGCGTTCGCCGCTCAAGCGGCTGGCCGCCGCAAAATGCACGGGCGAGGCGCCCGTGCCACGTGAAAGCCGCCGCCTATCCTAGGCGCATTACGGTTTCCCCGCGCCGCCGGCGTGTTTGTGGACGATGTTGTGCACGTCCGGCTCCGGCGTTTTTGTCGGCGGGAGGACGGCGCGGATGTTCGCTTCCTTGAGCTGTCGCTCGTCGATCGGCGAGGGCGCGCCGCACATCAGGTCCGCGCCGCTTTGCGTCTTGGGGAACGCGATCACGTCGCGGATGTTGCTGATGTTGCGGAGGATCATGATCAAGCGGTCCAGGCCGAGCGCGATGCCGCCGTGCGGCGGAGCGCCGAACTGGAGGGCGTCGAGGAGGAAGCCGAATTTCAGCTTCTGCGCTTCGCTGTCGATGCCGAGCAGCGAGAACACTTTTTGCTGCACGTCCATCCGGTGGATACGGATCGAGCCGCCGCCGATTTCCGAGCCGTTGACGACGATGTCGTACGCCTTGGATTTGATCGACTCGACGGCGGGGCGGTTGTCCTTGTCGTCGAGTTTCGCGAGGTCCTCGTCGAGCGGGGCGGTGAAGGGGTGGTGGGTCGAGACGTAACGCTTGTCATCTTCGCTGAACTCGAAGAGCGGAAAATCGACGACCCAGACCCAGGCAAACTCGGTCGATGGCTTCATCTGCATGTCGCGCGCCATTTTCAGGCGGAGCTCACCCAAGACTTTGTGCACGGTCTTCGGTTTGTCGGCTGCGAATGCGAGGAGATCACCTTCTTTTGCACCGGTGCGCGCGATTAGTTCCGCTGCGACGGGTTGGATGAATTTTGCGACACCCGTGTCGAACCCAGGACCGGAGCTTCCGCTCACGGCTATGACTTTCGTGACCGCGAGACCTTTCGCGCCGAAACCTTTCGACCATTCCGCGAGTGCATCCGTCTGTGCGCGCGTGAGCTTCGCACCTCCGGGGACGACGATGCACTTCACCATCTCCGCGCCGGAAAAAACCTTGAAATCGGTCTTTTTCCCGATGTCCGTGATGTCGAACAGCTCCATCCCGTACCGCAAATCCGGACGATCGCTGCCGTAGCGGCTCATCGCGTCGTCGTACTGCATGTGCGGGATCGGATTCGGAATCTCCTGCCCAAGAATTTCCTTCCAGATCAACCGAAGAAGACCTTCCATGATCGCGATGATGTTTTCGCGATCGATAAAACTCATCTCCACATCGAGCTGCGTGAACTCCGCCTGCCGGTCGGCCCGCGGGTCTTCGTCGCGAAAGCAGCGGACGATCTGCATGTACTTGTCGGTGCCGCCGACCATCAGAAGCTGCTTGAACAACTGCGGCGACTGCGGCAGCGCGTAAAAACTCCCCGGCTGGAAGCGCGACGGGACGATGAAGTCGCGCGCGCCTTCGGGCGTCGATTTGGTGAGGAACGGCGTCTCGATTTCCCAGAACCCGAGATCGCCGAGGTAGTCGCGCATCATTTTGGTGACGCGATAGCGCGTGCGCAGCGTCTGCTGCATTTCCGCGCGGCGGAGATCGAGGAAGCGATATTGCAGCCGCTTCTCTTCGTTCACCGTCTCGCGCTCGTCCGGCGTAAACGGCGGCGTCGGGGAGATGCTCAGCACCTCCATCGACTTGACCATGATCTCGATCTCGCCGGTGGCGAGCTTCGGATTGACCAGACCTTCGCCTCGCGCGTGGACTTGGCCGCTGACGGAGATGACCCACTCGCTGCGGAGCTTGCGCGACTCGTCATGAATCGCTTTGCCGCAGACGTCGGCGTCGAAGACGAGCTGGGTGATGCCGTCGCGGTCGCGGAGGTCGATGAAGACCAGCCCGCCGTGATCGCGGTAGGAGTGGACCCAGCCGGCGAGCTTCACTTCCTTGCCGACGTCGGATTTACGGAGTTCGCCACAGGTGTGGGTACGGAACTTGGTCTTGGTGTATTGCATGGCACTGTCAGCCGCCGGGTTTCAGGCCAGGCGGCTCTCCTGAGTT
>JAXDMN010000179.1:0-5873 GCA_034666045.1 Phycisphaerales bacterium
GCTTGGTGCGGATCAGTGCCTGGTTCGTGTCGCCGTTCTCGAAATCGATCTTGGCGGGCTCGCTGCTTTCGCCGAATTTTTCGGCGGCGAAAATCTTCGTGGCGGCGGGCTTGCTGTCCATCGCAACGAGCGTCTGAAGCGAATCCTTCACGCCGTCGACGCCCATCCAGCGGCAGACCGGTCCAATCGCGTGCGTCGGATAAACCAGTCCGCGATTCTTCAGCACATTTCGCCCGCGCCACGTAAGTTGGCCGTCCTTCGTGAAGCGCATGCTGCGGATTTCGTGGATGTACGAGCCGAAGCCGTACGTGAGATCGCCGAACAGGCCTTTGTCGGCCATGTTCTGCACGGTCATGATCGGGTCGCTGTAGATGTAATTTTCCAGCAGCATGTAGCCGCCGCCCGCTTCGCCCGCGCGGTGCTCCTTGGCCGCGCGGACCATCGCCCAGCATTCGTCAATCGTCGTACACGCCGGCACTTCGGCCCCGACGAATTTTTTTGCCTTGAACGAATCGATCGTCATCTCGGCATGAAGTTCCTGCGGTGTGCCGATGACGACGGCGTCGATGTCGCCGCGCTCGAGCAGCCGGCGGTAATCATGCGGGCCGTTCGCGTAACCTTCGGGGCGTTTTCCGTGCGCTTTCTCAACAAGGTCTTGCGCGCGCTTGAGATTGCCTTCGTTGATGTCGCAGATGGCCGGGATTTCGACGTCCGGGAAGCGCAGCGTCACGCGCAGCAATCCGGTGCCGCGGTCGCCCACGCCGATGAAGCCAATGCGGATTTTCTTTCCGCCCTCGGAGGCCCTGGTCGCATCGGCGAAGAGCGTCGAAGCCCGGTTCATCGCCAGCATCGCCCCCGCGCTCATCGCCAGTTGCATCGCCCGTCGTCGTGTGATTTCAGTCATGTGCATCTCCCGCGGCCTTCGATATCGCCGCCATCAACAACTCGAAGAGCCGATCTACTTCCGTGCGCGTCTGGTCATCCATCACGTAGCCGACTGGCCCGCGAACGATCGCGTTGCGAAAGACGCCCTGCTTCACGAGCAGGTATTTTTCGATCGCGAGGAACGCATCCAGCGAGTTCTGCATGCTGACCAGCGCGGCGAGCGGCGTCGATATTTGATACACCGCCCATTCATCGCCGTTTCGCAGCGCACGCCACAATGCGACGATCGCGCGAATCAGGTCCGCGCCCGGCATGGTACCGACAATGCCGCGGCGAAAACTGTCGACCAGCGCGAGGCCGCCAGTCCCTTCGAACACCTTCGCGCGCCCGCCGGTTGCGCTGCGCAGCTCGCTCAGCCGCGGCCCGATCGGCGTCGCCTCCGGCTTGAAGAGCACGCGATCCGGGCCGAATTCGTCGAGCAGTTTCGTTTGCAGCGCGATCGACATCGGCCGACCGACGTAGCCGCTTGCATCTTGAACGATCACCGGGATCTTGATCGCGCGGGTGATCCGCTGGTAGTAGCGCATCAGTTCCGACTCCGTCACCGCAATCGATACCGGCGGAATCGCCATCACGGCGGCGGCGCCATTTTCTTCCGCGTGCGTCGCGTAGCGCTCGGCGGCGAAAGTGCTTTCGGCGCCGACGCTGACCACGACGGCGCCGCGCTCGCGGCAGAAACAGCAGGCCAGCTCCGCCAGCGTACGCCGCTCCTCCGTCGTGAGCCGCAGCACTTCGGAAACCATCGCCATGACGATGCCGTCCGCGCCGCGGTCGTAGAGCCAGTGGATCTCGCGCTCGAGCGTCTCGACGTCGATCGTTTCATCGTCATTGAACGGCGTCTGGAAGACTGGCAGGACGCCGCTCAATGATGGTGTCGAAGATGGCGGCGCCGGTTGCGGGCTCACGAGATCATCTCCGCAATCGACTGCTCGGCCGTCGCGATGAGGCGCTCGAGTCCGCCGCGTTCGTATGGCGACTGCCAGACCTGGTAGATGTCCTTGTCGTACAGCTCCGCAGGCGGCAAATAGCCGGCGGAGCCGTTGACGATGTTCATGACCGCGATCGCGCGCGGATGAAACGTGCAACGGAGATCGATCTGAAAGCGCGAGTAGGTTTCGTTCGGTTGCCCGGCCAGCAGCGCATCGCCGATTCTCCAGATCCAGAGCGGCATCTGCGCCATTGTGCCGTCGCCCACAACTTTCCGCACGCCGCGCTTGCGCCAGAGGCGCTCTTTCAGCACGGGATCGTTGCATTTCCCCCACTCAGCTTCGATTTCCGCGATCAACGGGAGCGGCTTGAGCGGCAGCGGGACGAGAATCCGACGGGCGGAGACGGTTGAGCTGACCGGCGTCTCCTGCTGCCGCCACACCGCGAGCGGCGCGCCCGACTCGACGACTCCTTGATACGCCAGCCGCGCGCCGGGTTTTTCCATCCCTTCAAGCGCGCTCAGAACCGCGAACCCCACGCGGCGGCCATGCCGATCGGCAACCGCGGTGTCGCCCACATATTGCTCCCCCGGCGCGAGCTCGCCGGACGCACCTTGCAGGAAGAGGCATGGCGACTTCGTCTCGGTTTCGACTACCTCGCGCATCGCGCCTATGTAATCCGGCGAGAGGAGCTTGTTTTCCCAGGCGAGCGTCGTCAGGTGGCAGGCGTAGTTGACGATCGTCGCGATAGAGCGCCCGCCGGCATCCACGACGCGACCGACCAGCAACGTGTCGTCCGCCGGTGCGGCGGGATTGAAGCCGCAGACGATTCGCGTTCCATTGGGCTCCGGTAGATCGCGATTGGTCGCGAGATCGCATGTGCCGTAGCGCCAGGTGAGCGTCGCGGGTTGTCGTATCTCGAGCGCGCGACGCGCCGCACGAATCGCGGCGTCGCGAAGTTTCGCCTGGTACGGTTCGATCAGTTGCCCGCCCGGACGCGAAGCGTTTTCCCGTTGCAGGCTCGGGCCCGCATGCGTGTGGGAGAGGCAGAACATCACCCGCGATTCGTCAAGGGAAAGCGACTCGAGCAGCGGCGCCCGCACCGCCCATTCATCTTCGCGGCTGCGCCACCAGCCGAGATCCGCGCCGATTAATACAAGTGGCGGCTCATTGGCCGTCGATTGGAATGTGATGCACGTCAGCGTCAGCGGCCGATGAATTCCCTCGGCCGCGTCATGCTTCGCGGCGCCCCAGCTTCGCGCGTAGATGCCGACGGGCGGCGTGATGTCCTCGCGCGCGGCGCCGATCAGGCCGCGGAAGCTGGAAGAGAATTCGCCCACCAACGGCGTGGTCATTTTCGCGCCGGCGTGACGAGCGACAGCCCGCCATCCATGAGAAGCACGCTGCCGGTCATGTGCCGATTCTCCGGCTCGCAGAGGTGCGCGACCTGCTTCGCCACTTCGGAGGTGTCGATCAATTTCCCCGTCGGCACGCGGCCGGCGGCCTGCTCGCGCGAGCCCTGGTGTCGCGCCCAAAGCTGTGCGCTCAAACCGGCATCGACGTAGCCCGGCGCGACCTCGTTCACGAGAATTCCGTGAGGCGCCAGCTCGAGCGCCATGCACTTGCACAGCATCCGCAGCCCCGCCTTGGCGACGCAGTACGCGGGGATCGCCGGGTGCGGCGCGTCGGCCGCCCAGCTTCCGATGAAGACAATGCGGCCCGGAAGCTGGTGATAAAGCAGTCGCAGCGCTGCGCCGCGCGCCATGTGGAACGCGCCGTTCAAGTTCACGTTCAATTCTTGCGTCCACTCCTCCGGCAACACCTCGCGGAGATTCGCAAGCGTGACGGTGGCGGCGTTCGGGATGATCAGGTTCGCGACGCCAAGATCCTGCTCGACAGCGCGAATCCATGCGACGACGTCATCTGATCGTGAGACGTCGACTTGATCATACCGGCAGCGAACGCCGAGCGCGGCGAATTGTTCCAGCATCGGGCTCGCGTCGCCCGGTGGGCGGACGTCACCGAGCGCGACATGCGCACCGCGCCGCGCCAACTCAAGCGCGATCGCCCGGCCGATGTCGCCGAGCGCGCCGCTGATGATCGCCACGTGGTTGTTAAGCATTCGATTCACTTGACCTCATCCCCTCACGCGACTGCGTCGCGATCGGACTCGCAGAGTCCGGCTCTGTCGCATTACCAGTCACCCACGCTTCCGTCCTTGTGGAAGACGCGCTGGAGCAACTCCTGTTCAAATGGGTGCTTCCGCACTTCGTCCTCGTTGATCTCGATGCCGAGTCCGGGTCGGGTATTCGCGCGGACGATTCGGCCCTTCTTCTCGATCGTGAAACCTTCCTTCACGATGTCCGCGCGCCACGGGACGTCGCCGTGCACCGTCTCGCAAATGATGTAGCTCGGCGTCGCGAATCCGAGCTCGAGCGACGCGGCCGTGCTGACCGGCCCCTGCGGATTGTGCGGCGCCACCGCGACACGATACGCCTCAGCCATCCCGGCGATTCGGCGGGCTTCGCTCAGGCCGCCGCAGTGCGTGATGTCCGGTTGAATGACGCTCGCTGCGCGGCGTTCGAGCAGGTCGCGAAATGCATGCACGCCGACGAGTCGCTCGCCGGTCGCGATCGGCGTCTTCACCGCGCGCTGAATCGCGGCGATGTCTTCCATCGTCTCGGGCCAGCACGGCTCCTCGAACCAGAACAGGTTGTATGGCTCGAGCGCCTTGGCGAATAGCATCCCCATCCGCGGCGAAGGTCGCGCGTGGCAGTCGACCATGATGTCGATCGCATCGCCGACCGCGTCGCGCATCGCTTTCACGCACGCCTCCGCGTAGCGGATCGGCTGCATGCCTTCCAGCGGCATCGTTTCCGGGACGGCCATCGATTTGAACGCGGTAAAACCTTCTTCGACCGCGGCGGAGGCGAGATCGCCGAAACGTTTCGCGTCGGCGGGATCGCAGCAGTAAAAATCCTCCATCTTCCCGCCGCCGAGGTGCGAGTAGAGTCGCACATAATCGCGAACGGGACCGCCCCAGAGCTTGTGGCACGGGACGCCGTGAATTTTGCCGAGGATGTCCCAGAGTGCGATGTCGATGCCGCTGATCGCGGTGCCGCGGATGATGCCGTTGCCGTGCCAGAAATGCTGGCGGTACATCATCTGCCACAAAAACTCGATGCGCGTCGGATCTTCGCCGACGAGCAGTTGCGAGATGTCTTCGATCGCGCCGACGACGCCGCGGGTGTGCCATTCGAGCGTCGCCTCGCCCCAGCCATACAAGCCCGGCTGGTCGGTCATCACTTTGACGAAGATCCAGTTGCGCATCCGCGCATGGCAGACGAGAGTTTCGATTTTCGTGATCTTCATCGTCGTGTGCACCCTGCCAGCAGGTTCATCGCCCGCGCGGTGTTGATCGTGCTGTTAATCCAGTAGCTCAAGTCTTGCTTGATCATTCGGGTTGGATATCGCCCGTGGTGATGCTGTTGTGCGACGGCGAGGGCATTCGCCAGCGCCTCCGCTTTCGCCAGATAAATCTTCTTGCCGGTCGCGTCATACGCGCGGACGTACGCGACGATCATGAACGCCGAGCTGCCGGAAATGGGCTCAAACATCGCATATTGCTCCGCGGAACACGGCGTGAACCAGTTTTCCGGCTTGAGTTTTTCGCTGCGCGTTTTGAGGTCCGGCGGATGTTCCCAGATGACGAACTGGTCCTCGGCGAAGTGGAGTATCGCTTCAGCGACGGCGATTTTCGCGCTGTCGCCCTTCGCGGTGCGAAAGAGATAACTTGCGAACTCCGTCGCCTCGTGCTTCGAGAGATTTTCGTATGGCCCGCGGACTTTCGCGTCGTCGAACTGCGCTTTCCAATCGAACGTGCGCACGGGGTTTTGCATCATCCATTCCACTGCGCGATTGAGCGTCGGCTGAAATTCCGCAGCCCCGTGACGGTTCACGATGCGGTCGAGAAAGCTGATGATCACCGGCGGAATCAGCTCG
>JAXDMN010000180.1:0-5445 GCA_034666045.1 Phycisphaerales bacterium
TGATCTACGCGCGGCGAATGACCGCCTGGCTGAATCGTCTTGAGCCTGAGGCGTCGATCCCCCTGCAACTCGCCGGCCGCAGCCAGCACCTGATGCGCTGGCACATCCCCCGCGAGACCTTCCCAAAGGACCGCCCCGGCTATCTCCGCTGGCGGACGACGCTTTACGATTTCCATGCCGACCGCGCGGCCGAGGTGCTGCGCGAGGTGGGATACGACACGGCAACGATCGACCGCGTGCGGTCGCTGATCCGCAAGCAGAACCTGAAAACCGACCCCGAAGCGCAGACGCTCGAAGACGTCATCTGCCTCGTTTTTCTGGAAAATTATTTCGCCGAATTCGCCCGCGATCACGACGAGGAAAAGCTGATCAAAATTCTGCGCAAGACGTGGAAGAAAATGTCCGACCGCGGTCACAGCGCCGCGATGAAGCTCAACCTGGGACTGCGCGAGCTGGAGTTGGTGTCAAAGGCACTTTCCCCCTGACGTGGCATGCGCGCCTCGCCCATGCGTTCGCCGCGCCAGCGGCTGGCCGCCGCAAATGCACGGGCGAGGCGCCCGTGCCACGTCGGGGTCACTACGCCGTCGCGAAGCCGAGACGGTTGAGCAGACTGGAGACGTCGGGTAGCGACGAGCTGGCGATGATGCGCACTTCGAAGGGAAGTTTTTCCGACAGGATGTGCTCGACATCAAAATTCCCCGCGCCGTACAGGTCGGCCGCGAGGGTTTCGATGTCGCCGCGAACCTCTTGATAGGTCTGCGGCGTATTCGGCGCGAGCAGGCGGTCGGGAATGCGGATCGTCATTTCACCCGTGCCGAATTTCACTTTGCCGGCGAGGCGAGCGTCGTCCTCAAGCCGCACGCACGCCTCCAGCGCGGCCGTTACCGCTTGACGCAGGCCATCAAGAAAGCTGCCGGGCGCCGCATGCTTGCGCGAGTAGGTCAGACCAAGCCGTCCATCGAGACGGTCAGCGTAAAAATTCGCCTCGTGCGCGACCAGCAGCGTGCCGGGGCCGTTGTGGACGTGGGCGTAGTCCGCGACGTCGACCAGCATGTGCTCCGGGACGGAATGGTTCTGGATCCACGAATGAAACACCGGCACGAACTCATGCTGCGCGACGCGCGAATCGTCCTCGACATAGAACTTGACGGAAATCTTGTGGGCGTTCATCGGTTAAGCCGTCACGAGCGGGTTGGCCGCCGCCGGGGTTTCTTTCAACACGTTCAACTTCTGCTGCCACGCCGCGTGGGCCTGGTGGGCGGCGTCGATGAACAGGTTCGCCTCTTCGACCAGCTTGGCGGCGGTATCGCGCGTGTAGCGCGGATCGGCGCCGTTCTCGTGGCGGTTGAAGAGATAATTGCTGAACTGGTTCGCGTGCTGGCGATGCCAGAAAACCTTGGTATCGACGAAGCGTTTGCGAAATTCGTCGACGACGGTTTTCGAATCGGTCGGCGCGTCGAGCCATTCGAGGCGCACGAGCGTGTGGGCCGCCCGAAGCATCGCTTCGTAGGCGCGGTTGTCCGCCTCCTGGAATTTCCCGTCGTCGAGGAGGAGTTGCGCCTCGAACGCCTCCGTCTCCGCGGCGGTGAATCCAAAATCCGCCAGCGAGACGACTTCGCCCGCGCACTCGCCCATCGCGACGTTCATGATGTACTGCCGCGGATCGCCCCAGTCGGTATAAAAACCCGGCTCGACCGCGTGCGCCGGCGCGGGATTCGATTTCACGTCGAATTGGTCGACGATCGTCTTCAGCTCTTTCTTCCCGACGCGCTGGGCCCACGACTGGAACGACTCGTCGCCGTTCTTCTCTTTCACGAAGCGATCGGTCAGCGTGTTGACGAGGTCAGGCACCCGCTTCGACGGGATCGCCCCGAGCGCCAGCGCGTAGGAGCCGCCGTTCTTGCTCCACTGCCCACCCAGCATCACCTGAAAATGCGGGACGCTGTATCCCTGCACGTTGCGGCTGTTGCCGTAGAAACCGATGTCCGCGACGTGGTGCTGGCCGCAGGAATTAAAGCAGCCGGACACTTTGATGCGCAGCTTCGCGACGGCGACGTCCATCGTCTCCGACTTCGCCCAGAGCTGCGTGCGCAACTCCCCGGCGAGGCCGCGCGATGACGCGATGCCCAGTTTGCAGGTGTCGGTGCCCGGGCAGGCGGTCACGTCGACGATGGACCCCGCGCCCGGGTCGGCCAAACCGATCGCCTTCAGCTCCTGCCACAGCTCGATCAGCTTGTTGAACGGCACCCAGCGGAAGACGAGATTTTGTTCGACGGTCGTGCGGACGTTTCCGCCCGCGTAACGCTGCGACATGCTCGCCAGCGCGCGCATCTGGTCGCTCGTCAGATCGCCCAGCGGGCAGGTGACGGTCGCGACGGCGTAGCCGCCCTGGCGCTGCGGGTAGACATTGGTCGATTCCCAGCACTCGAAGCCGTCCGGCTTCTTCTGCGCACTGAGTTGCACGAACTTTTCGCCCGGCCGCTCGTCCCAGCGCGGGATCTCGTCGAAGTGCGTCCGCCACGACGGGTCTTCCGGCATGCTGGCGCGCTCTTCCATGACGATCCGCTTGAACTCGTCGATGCCCAGCTTGGCGACGACGAACTTCAAGCGAGCCTTGTTGCGATTCTTCTTCTCACCTAGCCGCGCAAAGACGCGGCCGATCGCGCGGGCCATCGGAAGGAGCTCTTCCTCCGGGCAGAACTCCATCATCAGCTTCGCCTGGTGCGGCACCGCGCCGAGTCCGCCGCCGACGTAGAGCTCGAACCCGCGTTTGCCGTCCTTGATCGCCGCGATGCCGCCAAGGTCGTGCATCGAAACCAGCGCGCACGCTTCATCGCGGCAGCCGGAGAACGCGATCTTGAACTTGCGTCCAAAATCCTGCGTGTCGCGGTGCCCGAGCAAATAAAACGCGCACGCCTTCGCGTACGGCGTGACGTCGAATGATTCGGTATTGCACACGCCCGCGAGCGGGCAGGCGGTGACGTTGCGGACCGAGTTTCCGCATGCCTCGCGCGTCGTGATGCCGACCGCGGCGAGCCGCCGGAAAATGTCCGGGCAGTCGTCGATGTGGATGAAGTGGAGTTGGATGTCCTGCCGCGTCGTGATGTGGCAGATGCTGTCGGAATATTCTTCCGCCAGCTCCGCCAGCACGATCATCTGCTCGGGGGTCATCCCGCCGAAGGGGATCTTGATGCGCTGCATCCCGGGGGCGTCATAAAACGTCTCAGGACCCTTGGTCAGCGGCGGGTAGGGGAGTGTCTGCTGCTGAAGGCCGTCGTAGCGCTGGCCGTTGTCGTAGCGCTGTCCGTACGCGCCGCGGCGGAGTCGCGTCTCGGCAAAGACTTTCTCGTCGATCTTGCCGGCCTTGCGCAGGCGGATTTGCGCCTCGAACTCGTCGATCTGCTCGGCCCACAACGGGGGCATATCCCCGGCGAGCTTCTCCTTCCAACTACCGGCCGCAGCCATGACGAGACCTCAGTAACAACCGTGAAAACGAATTCCCTACTTCTCTATAGGAGAAGTGGGAATCGCAGTCAATCGAATGTGTGTTTTAGGCACCGTCGGTGCCTGATCGGCAGCTAACCGCTATTCGCCATCTTCCGAAGAATCGTCATCCACGACCTTCGCCGCGGCTTTCTTCCGCGTCGGCGGGACGCGCTTCGGGCCCTGCGACTTTTGCATCGCCTGCCAGAATTCCTGCTCGGTCAGCTCGACGCTGCTCAGCTTCAGGAACTCCTTGCGGACCGCTTCGAACTCCTCGCTGTACGGCAGGATTTTGCCGGCGCGGGAATGGCGCGGGATCAGGCCCTTGAGCTGCTTGAGCTGATCGTCGCTCACCTTTGACTCGATCGCGATCCCGCTGGCCGAGTTGCTGCTCGAGCGCACGTACTTGAGGATCGCGCCGAAAACCTGCTCCCGCTCGGCGTTTTTGAATGTGCGGTCCTGGAACCCTTGCCAGATCTCGTCGAACTTCTCCGAATACGGCAACTCGTCGCGCGCGACGCCGGCCCCATCGTAAAGCTCCTGAAGATGTTCCTGCTCGATCGCGTTCAGTTTCAGCGGGGCACGCATGGTCAATCCTTCATGTAGTTAATGGCGTGTGGACAGGCGGACAATTGTAGTTGAGGAGCCGGATCACCGCTAGACATCCGCGCGCGAACCGCCCCCAGCCGCTCCGCAGCCGCTAGAATCGCCCGTCGTGTGGTTTCCAGAACAGAGCGAGCGGAATTGGACGGCGGCCGAGACGCACCTGCGGCTGACCTCGCACAAGATGCGGCAAATCATCGACCTGGTCGGACCGTGCACGCTGGTCCCGCGGCGCGACTATTTTGTGGTCCTGTGCAAGGCGATCTTCACCCAGCAGATCTCAACCGCCGTCGCGGCCGTGCTGTTCGGGCGATTCCGCGACCAGTTCCCCAGCCGCCGCCCGACGCCAAAACGCGTGCTGGAGGCGATAAAACACGATGGTGAGGCGTTTCGCGCCTGCGGTCTGTCGCGGCAGAAGCGGGCCTACGTGCGCGACCTCGCCGAGCATTTCTCGACCAGTCAGGTCCCCACGCGAAAGCTCGCGGCGATGAGCGACGAGGAGGTGATCGACGCCCTCGTCAAAGTGAAAGGCATCGGACGCTGGACGGCTGAGATGTTTTTGATCTTCACGCTCAACCGCGCGGACGTGCTGCCGGTGGATGATCTCGGATTGCAGAAGGGCGCGCAGCTCATCTTCGGATTGAAGAAGACTCCCGACGCGAAGACGCTCATGAAGCTTGCGGAACCGTGGCGCCCCTATCGCTCGATCGCGACGTGGTACATCTGGCGCGGGAGCGCGAAAATGATGGAGAACGCGAAGGCGCTGAAGCGCGTCAAGCGGTGAGACACTGATCCAGCGCATGACCCTGATCGCACGTCGCTCAATCATGTTAGCCGCGTCGCTTGCGACGCGCGTGTGAACCGCGCCCGACGTGCGCAAAAAGAAACACGCGCAACCGCGAAGTGGCGCGTGTCGTCTTTGATGCGTACGCGCGTCGCAAGCGACGCGACTAAATGCTCAACTCTGCGATGATCAGGTCTGCGGGATCAACGATCTGTTTTTATTGCGTGCGCCGCGGCGCGGGCGCCGACGCAGCAGCGCCGCAGCGCCGATCGCGAGCAATGACAAACCTGCTGGTTCCGGCACCGCAACCAACGAACCCGCCGGCGCGGTTGCGCTCGCGCCCGCTGCGGTCGACCCGATGATCGACTTGATCCAGCTCTGCCGGCTGCTGATACGCGTCGCGTACCAGTTCCCCGGGATGTCCGCGCTCGTATCCGTGTTGTATTGCCACTTGCCGTCGCCGCCGACGTAGAGCCCGCCCTTGTCGAAGATGCTGGCGTTGAACCCGGAGCCGTTCGTGCCGCTCAAGCTGAACGGGCCGTCGACGAGATAGTTGATCCCCGCGAGCTTCCACT
>JAXDMN010000181.1:0-14405 GCA_034666045.1 Phycisphaerales bacterium
TCGCCGCGGCGCAGGCAGCGCTGGATCGGCGGGCGATCGCGGCGGGCCATCTTCTTGCCGACCGATTCCTGGATGTCCTCGCCCTTGCGGCCGAAGTAGCTCGGCATCAAATCGGAGATGTGCAGGAAGCCGTTGCGTCCCAGGCCAAAGTCGACGAACGCCGCCTGAATGGACGGCTCGACATTCGTCACGCGGCCTTTGTAGATGTTCCCGACGTGGGAGGTGGAGCTGGTTCGCTCCATGTAGAGTTCTTCAAGTCTTCCGTTGTCGAGCAGGGCGATTCGGCACTCTTCGCCTTCGCTGACATTGATCAGCATTTCCTTGGGCATGTAATGGGTTGTCCGTGTCAGTTGGCAGTTGCGCGGATCACGAGATTGCCGGTGACACGTCCTTCGCGCCAACAACGGACAACGGACCGCGGATAACTGCCAAACAATTGATTCGTCTTCAAAACGCTTCCGGGATGAACTTCCGCGTTTCCTCGCGTAAGAAGTGCATCACCTGTCGTTCGCTGTCGAAGCTCATGACCTTTCGCGCCACTTGACGCGCGTTCTCGAGGGTCGTCGAGCGAATGATCTTTTTCACCTCGGGAATGTCCGGCCCGTTCATGCTGAACGTGTTCAGACCCAACCCCAGGAGCAGCAAAGTGTACAGCGGATCGCCCGCCATTTCACCACACACGCTCACTCCAATTGAATTTCTCGCTCCGGCGCGAATTACATCGCGAACCAGCCGTAAAACCGCCGGATGCGCCGGACAGAAGAGCCCGGCGACGCGTTCGTTGGTCCGATCGACCGCCAGCGTGTACTGCACAAGGTCATTCGTGCCGATCGAAAAGAAATTCACTTCCTTGGCGAAATCCGCCGCCATCAGCGCTGCGGACGGCACTTCGACCATGATTCCGATCGGCAGATCGCGGCGAAAGCCGATCCCGTCGTCCTCCAACTCCTCTTCCACGTCGCGCAGCACCATCTTCGCCTGCCGCAGTTCCATCAGAGTGCTGATCATTGGGAACATGATCCGCACATCGCCTAGCACGCTGGCGCGCAGGATCGCGCGGAGCTGGCGTTTGAACATCGGGATGTCGTGCAGGCACATGCGGATTGAACGGTCGCCGAGGAACGGATTCCGCTCCGGGCTGGCCTGCTTGGCTTGCGTCTGCTTATCCGCGCCGAGATCGAGCGTGCGCAGGACGAGTGGCTTGCCACCGAGGCGGCGCAGCGAGTCCGCGTACGCTTCGTAATGCTCTTCCTCGGTGACTTCGTGATCGTCGGCCGTCGCGAGATAAAGAAATTCCGTGCGATACAAGCCAATACCCGCGGCGCCGCGCGCGATGGCGCCGTCGATGTCGACCGGGAATTCGATGTTCGCCCACAGGCTGACTTCGTGCCCATCCAGCGTCCGCGCGGGAAGGTCGGCGAGCAGGTTCAGCTCCGCCTCGAACTTCACCTGTTTGCGCTCGAGCTCGCGGTGCTCGGCGAGTTGCTCTTCGTCCGGATTGATGATCACGACGCCGCGGTTGCCGTCGATGATCACCATGTCGCCGCCGCTGATCTCGGTGGTAATGTCCCCCAAGCCGACGACCGCGGGGATGCCCATCGCGCGGGCGACGATCGCGGTGTGGCTCGTGCGTCCGCCAACGTCGGTCGCGAAACCTTTGACGTGCAGCTTGTCGAGCGCGGCGGTCTGCGAGGGGAGCATGTCGTGGGCGATGACGACGACGTCGCGCGTCAGGTGCGAGAGATCTTCGCGCTTCTCGCCGAGCAGGTGACGCAGCACGCGCTTCTCGATGTCGTAAATGTCCTTGACCCGGTCGGACATGTATTTGTTCCCCATCTCGAGGAACTGCTGCGCGTATTTGCGGGTGACGGTGCTCAGCGCGTACTCGGCCGATGAATGGTTCTTGTTGATCTCGGCGAGTATCTGCTTGAGCAACGACTTGTCCTTCAGGATGCCGAGGTGGAAGTCGAAGATCGCGGCGATTTCCTTGCCGTGCTTGGCGGTCACTTCGTTGCGCAGCTCGACCAGCTCGGCCATGCTCTCGGCGATGGCGCGGCCCAGGCGCTCGGCCTCGAGGCCGGTCTCGGAGGGGTCGACCTGCCGCCGCGGCACGACGAGATCCTCGGCGTCCAGCACGACAGCCGTGCCGATCACCACGCCGGGAGAAACGCCAATGCCTTTCTTGATCTCCATGGAATCGAAGGATGAAGAATGAACGGTGAAGGATGAAGGCAGACGCCTGTTCTCATCCTTCAGCCTTCATCCTTCATCCTTGCCTTTCAGTCTTCTTCCCCAAACTTCGATTCGAACAGTTCCGCCAGCTTTGTCACCGCTTCGGCGGCGTCTTCGCCCTCGGCGTCGATGCGCATCTTCGTGCCCTCGGTGGCGGCGAGGATGATCATTTCCATCACGCTTTTACCGTCCGCTTCGCCCGGCTCCTCACCGAACTTGTGCACGCGGACGTCCGCCTTGAACTGATTGGCCAGGTCCACGAACTGCATCGCCGGCCGCGCGTGCAGCCCCAGCTTGTTGGAGACGATGATGTCCTTGGAGGCGGAAGGCATAAAAGCAAAGGATGAAGGATGAAGGCGGACGGATGAAAGGTATTGATTCATCCTTCATCCTTCAGCCTTCAGCCTTGTTTTTCACTTCCCCTGGTCCGCCTCGTCCAGCAGTTCGGCGATCGCTTCGCGCGTCGCGCTCTGACGGAGGAATCGCCGGAACGTGTCCTTCTGCAGGTTGTTGAAGACCGCGTTCATCGCCTGCAGGTGCTGCTGCGCCAGCCGCGTCTTCGCCGGCTCGTCGTCCGACGCGGGGCTCACGAGAAGCACGACGCTGTAGACCGGCTGATGATCGAGCGCCGCGAAGTCGATGCCGTTGACGCTGCGGCCGACCGTGCCGGCCATCTTCGCCACCTTCGGGTGCTTCACGTGCGGGACGGCCACCCCTTTCCCGAACCCGGTCGACCCGTTCTGCTCGCGCTTGATCAGCGCCGCGACGACGTCGTCGACGCTGTCGGCGGTTAACGCGCCCGCGGCGGCGAGGGACGTGACCAGCTCGCGCAGCGCGCTGTCGCGATCGCTCGCCTGAATCTGCGGGACGATCGCTTCGGTGACGATGAATTCCTTGAGTTTCATGGGGTATGTTCTTCTGCCGTTTGCGGCTTGACGCATGCGCGTGCCGATCGCCGCCCGCGCCGGATCAGGTGCGATTCGCGACGCTCTCGACCCTAACCTTCCGACCCGCCGCGCCGCGGCGTGAGTTGATCGGGATGCTTTCGGTTGCGGTACTTCTTTTTGTGCTCGCTCAACTGCCGCTCGAGCTTATCGACGCACCCGTCGATGCCGGCGTACGCATCGTCGCCGTCGTGATGAGCGAGGAACAGGTTCTTGTGTTCCGCGTTGACGATCATTTCGACTCGCGTGATGTCCTTCCCGTTGTCAAAGATGACTTCGATCTCCTGAATGCGATCGTAATACTTGATGAGCTTGCTCGCCTTCTGCTCGGCGTAGGTTTTCAAGGGCTCGGTGACCTCCATGTGGCGCGACGAAATCGTTACCAGCACGTTATCGCTCCTTTCCATCCGCGATGTACTAATCTGCGTGATTGCATTGACACCCACATTGTAGCGGAAACCCACGCATCGTTCCCACGTGCCTTATCTTGCGGCTTGCGCCAGTTGCGGTTGCTGTTCCAGTTGTTTGTTCGGATCTGGCACGATCACGCCGCCGCTGACCAGCAGGCGCATCGCTTCTTCGACCGTCATCGGCAGCTCCACCACGTTTCGCCGCGGCACTACCAGCACGTATCCGCTGAAGGCGGTCGGCGTTGACGGGACGAAAACCGTCACGAGCTCTTCGCCGACGTGCTCGTTCAATGGCTTCAAGCCGCCGCCCGTGATCAAGCCGATCGACCAGATCCCCTGCTCGTGCGGCTGGACGGCGACGACGTGGCTGGTCGCGAACTGGTCGCGGCGTTTGGAGAGAACGAAGTCGGTCACCTGCTTGACCGCCGGATAAACCGCGCGAACGAGCGGAATTCGCATCACCGCGCGCTCTGCCAGCCGGTAGAACGTCCGCCCGATGAAATTGCCGACGACCACGCCGATCAGATAGACCAGCAGCACGGCGAGGATTACGCCGACGATGCGCGTGTGCAACTGGTCTTCCGACCAGTAGCGGCCGATATATCCGGCCGGCTCGGAGCGGACCAGGCCGCTCTCGGCCATCGAGAGCCACGCCCATTTGATGCCGAAAATGATGTGCTGTCCGAGACTTTCCCACAGGAAATTCCACGCCCACACGAGCAGCCAGAGCGTGATGAGGGTCGGCAGCAGCGCGGCCATGCCGCTCATGAAGAAGCGTCGAAAATCTTCGCCGAAGCTGAGCGGCCGCTTCGCGGGACGAGGCGGCGGCGCGGGCGGTCGATTTTCGTCGGCGGGAAGGGCCACAGACCAACCTCTGGGGGGAACCGGCCGCGCGCAGTTTTCGGGATCGCTGGCGCCCCGGCAGCCGACACCGACTGCGCCGTTTTCTACACCCGTAGAAGTGAAAGATCAATGAAGACCGGCAGCGGCCGGCTGTCTCCAGCGGCGGTTTCTGCAGCGGCTACGGCTGCGTCGCCGCCGGCGCGGACGCCGCGGGCGGCGCGGGCGCGGTTGGATTCGCCGGCGCCCCCGTGGGCGGCACGGCCGGCGTCAGCGCGGGCACCGGAGCATCCACCGCCGATGCTCCCGCCGCGGCGGGTGTCGTCGCGCCTGCGGCCGGTTGCGGCGCGCCCGGCTGCGGCGCCGCTTGCGTTGCCGCAGCCGCCGCATTGCGCGCGATCTTCGCTTCCAGCGCCGCCGACGCCAGGTTCTTCACCAGCGGCTCGGGATCGTTCACCGCCAGATCCTTGAAGGCCGCCTGGTCTTTCCCCGTGTAGTCGATCGCGACAATGGCGAGCGTCCGCGCGATCCACGACGGGTCATGCGCCAGCCGCGTCAGCAGCGCTTGATCGCCCGTGTAGACCGAATAGAGGTAGCTGGCCCACGCGCGAACAGTCGGGTCGGGATCGTTTGCGACATGCCGCACCGCTTCCGACGCCTGCTGACCGAACAGCTTCGCCTCGTCGCCCGCGCCGGGCCCGTTGAAGAGGGTGGCGAACTTGGTCAGCGTCTCGGCGGCGACGATCTTCGCCTCCGGGCTGCCGTTTTGCAGTTGATCCCCGAGCTTCTGGCGAACCTCGGCCTGCCCGATCGGCGCGCCGCGGCGTTCCATCAGCTTGGCGAGCGCAACCTGCTGCCCGGCCGGACCGGGCTGCACGCGTCCGCCGACGGTCGTCGGATTCGTCATCAGCAACGCCATGATGTGAAAATTTGCCGCCGGGAAACGCTCGAGCAGCCCAAGCAACTGCGACTGATCAAGTCGGACGACCTGCGTGATGCCGGTCTTCGGCGGCAGGACCATCGGTCCACTCAGCCGCGCGAACGCCTCGGCCGGGAAGAACTGCTGCTGCACGCCGCGCGTCTGCGCGTCGAGCCACAGGTCCTGGTGAATGACCCCCTCGGGGCCCATCGTCAGCGGGAAACTGCTGATGTTGTGGATCGAAATCTGCACGAGCACCGGCTCGCCGAGCGGCACGGAGACGCGGCCGGCGACCGGCTCGACGCGCATCGAGTAGAACTGCTGCGGCTGGTCGATGATCTTCATCCAGTCGCGCGGAAACGCCGCAAGCACCTTCTCAATCGCCGGCGCGCCCGGCCCCGGCTGGACCTTCACGCCGTGCTTGCCGAGCTCCGATATCAGGAACGCACCGGTCAGGCGCGACGGCGTCTGATCGAGCAGCTTGCGCGCGTCGTTGACCGCCTTCTCCAGCGCGGCCGGATCGCTCCCGGCCAGGCGAACCATTCCCATCGCGGCGATGGGATCTTTATCGGCGACGGCCGACAGCTTCACGCGTGCATCGTCCGGATTCCCGGCGACCAGGTACGACCAGCCCTGCATCCGCGCGACCACTTCGTAGCCCTCGCCCATGAAATCGGAGACGGCCTTGATGAATGGCTGCGCCTGCGCGGGCTTTTCCTCGAAGTAGATCTTCATCCACGCCATGCCCGCCGCCACCGGCGCGTACTGCGTGGCGAGGTCCGGGTTGTTCGCGTTGATCAGTTGCATGTCCGCGACCGGATCGGGCAGCGGAACCTCACCGGCGAAATCGATCGGCCGCGTCGTCGCGGTGGTGTTGCCGGCGGACTTGTTGATCGTCGCGATGCGGTTCGTCAGCGCGATCGTCGCCTTGTGCAGCGACTGCTCCTGCAAAGCTTTGTCCCCCGACTGCCGCACGAGGATCAGCTTCAGCAACCAGGCGTTCAGATCGTCCGGGTTCGTCGTCGTGAGCTGATCGACGACCTGCATGGCGGCCTTGGCTTCGCCGCTGATGAACAATTGCGACGCGTAATCGACGCCGACGTCCGGCGCGGGCGTGATGCCCATGCGGCGGTGCAACTCCAGGGCCTGGTTGAACCACTCGATCGAGCGCTGCACCAGCCCCACGTCCGCCAGCTCGCGCGCGACGCCGATGCCGATGGTCGGCTGCGCCGGACTCGCCTGCAACAGCGCGAGCTGCGCCGCCAGACGATCCGCCGGCTGGCCGGACTGTTGCGCGCTCTGATGACGCACGCGCAGCGCGTCGAGATTGAGCGGGTTCAGTTGCAGCGCGATTCCGATCGCGTCGGCGGCGAGATCGTCCTGCATCCGCTCCGACATCGCCGTCGCCAGCCGCATCGCGGCGAAGGAACGAACGGGCGGCGGAATCTGCCGCGAATCGATGATCGCCTGCAGATACTTCACGCGATCGTCCGCCGATTGCATGCGCGCGAGGTAAAGATCGATGAGCTGCGCCTGGGCGTGCTCGTCGTTGGGGACCAGCTTGCGATACGACTCCAGGGTCCGCAGGACCGTTTCCTCATCGCCCGCGCGGCCGGCGGCTTCAATCAGGAAACGCGAATAGCGCGGTTCGTTGGGCGCCAAACGCGTCGCCGCCTGAAGCAGCGACGCCGCGTAACGCCACACCGCGTTGCTTGGCGGCTGCGAGCGCAGCAGCCCGGTCGCCATGCTGGTCAAACGTTCGGCCAGCGCGGGATTCTGGTACTGCTCGACCGGCACGACCGCGGGTGCGACCGCCGGCGCCGCAGGGGGCGCTTCCGCGACCGCTTGCGTGGTCGCCGGGCCGGTGGACGCAGTGGTGGTCGGCTCGGGCTCGATGGAGGGGGCGCCTTGCTCCTCGGGCATCTGTTCGGGCATCAGCGGCGTGACTATCTCGGGCTCGGCGGGCGGCGCGGTCTGCTCCGGCATCGGCGCGGCATCCGGCGAAGGAGCGGGCGCAGGCACGTCCGGCAAGGGGATTGGCGGAGGCACGGGGGCGACGTCCGGCGACGGCGCGGGAGCCGGCTCGACCGCGGGTTGCGTTTGTGCGGGCGTTTCGGGTTTCGCTTCAGTCGCGGGCGCAGGCGCCGGCGCGGGAGCGGCCGGCGCGTCGGGCGGCGGCGGGATGGGCGTGGTCTCGCCCGCGGGTGGCGGGACCGGCGGAACTTCCGCTTCCTGACCCCGCGCCGCCAGCGACGACAGCGACATCGAACCCACCAGCGCCAAAGTCGTCATCCACTGCATTCGTCGTCGCCGCATCGAGTCGCCTCGTCTGTATGCCTAAGAATGTCCGTCAGGAAGTGGCAGTTGAATCGGCCGCCACGGCAGGCGCGGGTTCGGGCTCGGGCCACAACTCTTTCAATGCCGGCCGCGCGGCCGTGAGATCGTTCACGTTCACGAGCAGCTCGACGCGCCTGCGCAGCCACGCCGACAGGTCCTCGTGCCCCGCCTTTTTCGCGGCCAGCGCCAACAGCGCCTGACTCCGCGCCGCGTTGGCGGTCTTCATCAGCTCGGCCATCTCTATCTTGTTCCGCAGCCCGGCGAGCATCTGGTCCCACGCATTGACGCGCCACTGGTAGTCGAGTTGCACGTGAAGCAGGCTCAGCGCCTCCCCGAGCGTCAGCCGATGCTGATAAAGCCCGGAGATCGCCTGGTACGACCCGTTCAGATCGCCCATTTCCAAGAGCGAATCCGCGAGAATGAGACGGCTCTGCCGCGAGAGGCCGGTGAGTGAGCCAAGTCGCTGACGAAGCAGCGCGCTGCACAGTTCCGCCGCGTCCGCCCAGCGCCGCTGGGCGTGTCGCAGCACCGCGAGATGGTGCAGGCTGAGCAGTTTGGAGGTGCGAAAGAGCGAAAAATTCTTCAGCGACTTCTCGATCTGGTACTCCGCGAGGTCGAACTGCCCCGCCGCGATCAGCGACGGCGAGTTCGCCGAGAGGCGCGAGTTCTTCACGCTGTGATAGCTCAGCGTCACCCAGATGAGGCCGAGGATCATCAGCATCAGCAGATCGCCCGCGCGGCTGTTGGTCGCGCCGACCATCATCATGCTGACGAACACGCCGCCCAGCAGCAGCGCATTGAGCACGCTGCCGACGGTGAGATCGCGACGGAAGCGCGCGATGGCGGTCTGGGCGGGCATCATGCCGGCGCTCCCGTCTGCAACTCCGCCGGCAGAGCGACCGCCGCGAACTTCGCCGCCAGCGTGGCGACCTCCGGATAACGGCGATTCATTTCCGACACCGCCGTCAGGTAGGACGCCTTCTCATACGCCGCGCGCGCGTGCGCTGATTTGCCGCGCATGTCGTACGCCTTGGCGAGCAGCGCGTAGGCGTCGCCGGTGCGATGACCGAGCTGTTGCTGGAACAGCGGCAGCGCCGACTGGAATCGCTCGATCGCCTCAGTCGGGTGGCCGGTCTTTACGTCGCGATAAAGCTCGACCAGCGCGAGCCCGGCGGAATCGCGGCCCTGCGCGGTGCGGCGCAGCTCGGAGATGGCGCGGTCGGCGTCGACGAGATGATCCTCGCGCAACATCGCCATCGCGCGCCCAAGGCGGATCCCGTGCGCGGTCGAATCGTCGAAGTTGATCGTCTCCAGCAGGTGATTGTGCACCGCGATCGCGTCCTCGAACCGGTGATAGCGGGCAAGGATGCTCGAGAGGAAGATCAGCGCCTGCACCCGCGCCTGCGGCGTGCGCGCCGGCTCGGCGAGCAGCCGGCGCACCAGCAACGCCGCCTCCGGCCAGCGGCGAAGCTGCACCAGCTCCTCCAGCGCCTCGACCTGCTTCATCTCGTCGCGATGTCGGCGAAACGTAAAGTGCGTCATCATCGCCAGCGCGCCGAAGATCGCGACCATGGCGATCTTCGAGAACAGGTCGACGACGCCCTTCGCGCCCGGCACGTACGCGATCACCAGCGCGCTTCCGACGACGATGAGCAGAAACACGCCAGCCGCGTAGCCGAACCACCCGATGCGCGGGCGCGGCTGGCTCCGTTCGATCAGCTCGTGTACGTCGAGAAAATTCGTGTTTTCGGGTGAATCCATTTCAAGCAAGGGTGTGCGATTGTATGCGCGACGCACACGATTGGAAGCGTCCTGCGACACCGCGGTGATCAGCGTCAACGGGGCGCGGACGCGGAAGTGATTCCGCTCACGACATCCCATCATCGAGCAGCAACAGCGCGAACGCGAACTTCCAATACCGCTCGGCGCGCATGATCCGATGGGCCTGCACCTGCTGGGTGGCCAGACGTTCTCCCGCCCACGCCGGGCGGGCGCTGACGCGCACCGGCACGTCAATGATGCGACCCTGCCGCAGCACCTGCAACTCCAGCACGCGCCCGGGCGTGGTCGAGGAGACGGCCGTCTTCAGCTCGGTCATGTTCGGCGCGCGCGGCGGTCGCGCGCCGCCGATGCCGAGCACCACGTCGCCGACGCGCAGGAACTGGAATCCGGCGAACCCGGGCCAGGTTTCCTTGATCAAGACGCCGCCCGCCGCGACTTCGCCGAGGTCCTGGATATCGTCCCCCGGCGCGACGCCCAAGCCGAACCCGGACTGCATCGGCTCGAGCAGCACGCCAAGAAATCCGGAGGGCGGCGCCTCGGAATAGCGGTCGTCATCACCGCCGCCGCCGACGTAAATGTGGATCACCACGTCGTGCAGCACAGTCGCCTGCGCCGGCGAAATCGGCCGCATGCGATCGACAGTCTCGCGCAGGTCGCCGAGCTGCTCGCGCGTCAGATTCATCAACTGAATTCGCGCGTTGTCGCGCACGCCCGATTCGGGATGCGTCAGCGCTTCGAGCCAGCGCTTGATCTGGAGCGGGGCCTGGCTGGGTTGGGTCGACTGTGCCGGCGAGAGCTGAACCGTGAAAAGCGAAGAGATGAGGAAGACGAAAACGCCGGCGATGAAGCGAGCGTTCCGTTTTCCGCTGCGCGTTTTGCGGCTTAGGTCCACGTCATCCTTCCGCGAGCTCGATCAGCATCCGCGTGTTCTTCTGAAGCCACTTCACCTTCCGCATCACCATGCTGAGGAACGCCATGCCGTCCATGCGGCCGAATTGCCCCGTCGCCGCGATCGGGAAGACGGCTTCGGCGATCAGCGCTTCGATCATCAGGTGCGGGATCGCCGCGATCTCCGCCTGCGACAGGAGCATCACCTCATCATAGCCGCGGAGGAACCGCTTAAATCGGCTTTCATCCGGATAATCCGGCCATTTCGCGACGTCGTCGTCGCCGCCGAGAATCGAGAACTGAAGGCAGCCATTGGCGATATCGATGATCCGCGGCAGCAGGCGGGCCGAGTCGTAGTCGATCACCGCGACGACGTGGTTCTCGCGAAAGAGCATGTTCCCGGGATGCCAGTCCGCGTGAACAATCTGCCGCGGCCAATTCTCCATCCCCTGCTTCTCGACGGCGGTGGCGGCGTCGCTGTAGCTCTGATGCAGGAACTGAAGCACCGGCATGATCTGCTGCGGGCTGGCGTTCAAGCCGGGCGGGAGCGTCGTCGTGATCGCGCGCAGACCCTGCTCGACCTGCGGCGCCAAGTGATAGCTTCCGGTTGGCGGCTTCCACTCCGATTTGAACGCCTCGAGCAGCTTGTGATAGAGCGCGAGCACGCGGCCGGAGTCGAACGTGCTCTCCAGCGTCTGCGGATATCCCTGCCCCGGGATGTACTCGAACAACTCGTAGACGCCGTTGCGCCACTGGAGCATCGAGTTGTTTTCCTTGCGCGTGCCGATCAGGTGCGGCAACGGGAATTGTTTCGATGCGAGGTAAAGCTGGATCGCGTGACAGAAGGCGACCTTGAACGGGTCATCCTTGCCGCGCGCGCGGCGTTTCATGAGGAACTTGCCCTGCTCGCTGACGATCAGCAGTTTCGGGGCCTTCCGCGAGCCGCGCGGGAATTCCGTCACCGATTCGATGACGCCAATGTCGAAGTGGGAAAGGACGACGGCGAGCTCTTCGACGGTAAACGTCTCGCGCAGCCCGGTGCGCGGGGTTTGACCCGTGCCGGAGACCACTGCGGCGCTTTGTCCGCTCTGTGTGATTGGCGAGGCGACGGGCTGCACGTTGGGTCGAGTTTAATCCCAAACGGAAAAACGAGAAAGCCGCAGACTTTACGATCATCGGCAGGATTCGACTTTTACTTGTGCGAGCGGCCGATAATCGGTGAGAACACGAGGATGGAGAATCGGGGATAGAGGATGGCGGAGCATCCGTTTTCTCTGTCCTCTATCCTCCATCCTCGCTCCCTGTTTCTCAGACCGACGCCCGTCCCGCCTGGAGGAGTTCGAGCGGCTGCGTCCGCGCCACGCTCACCGCCGGCCAGATGCTGGCGCCGATCGAGATCATCATGATCGCCAGCGACCCGAGCCCGACGACATGCCAGGGTATGGCGACCGGCGGAACGTACCCGATCGTGATGCGGCTCAGCCCCCGCGCATCCAGGCTCATCAGCGCGCCGGCACTCAGCCCCAGCGCGACGCCGACCAGCCCAAGCAGCGTCGCCTCCGCCACGACGATGCGCAGAAGCTGCGAGCGCGTCACGCCGATGCTGCGCAGCACGCCGAAGGTCCACCGCCGGCTGCGGATGCTGGCCATGATCGTGTTCGTGACGCCGAGCGACGCCACCGCCATCGCCGCGATTGCAACGCTGCTCATGAACAGCAGCAGTTTCCGAAAACCGTCCTGCACCGCGAACTTGATCGCGCGGATGTCGCCGATCTTCATCCCCTGCATGCCGAGCTGTTCCTGCACGAGCTTGAGCATCTCCTCGCGCTTGACGCCGTGACGATCCAGGTTCGCCGCGACGAGGAAGACGCGGTCGACGCCGAAATCGTTCTTCGCGTCATCGAGCGTGCCGAAAACCGTCGCCACCGTGCGCGTCTCAAACTGCCGGCCCATGTCGTGCACGGTGACGATCACGTCCATCCCGGGCGACCAGACGACGCCGGCGATCGTGTACTCGACTTCGTCGTGCTTCGGCGTCTTGAGCGCGATCTTGTCGCCTACGCCGAGGCCTTTGAGTTTGCGGAATTCTTCGGTGACGACGATGTGCCGCCCCTTCTTGAGCATTGCCTGCGACTGCTTCGCATTTCCTTCGCGGAAGTCCAGTTCCATGAAGTTCGGGTCGAAGGCGATGTCCGGATCGACGCCGATGAACATGGTCGCGTTCGGCAGCACGGCGGCGCCGAGTATGGCGAAGATCGGGTTGGCGAACTCGGGCGACGCGATCGCCATCGGCATGACTTGGCCCTTCTTCAGCCCCGGCGTCGCTTCGAGTTTTTTCAGGTCCTCGGCGGTGAGCGGCGAGAGCGGCGGCGCGGCGATGAAGATGTCGGGGAATTTGTCCGGCAGCCGCCAGCCGCTCAGCGCGGAATTGCCCTGCACGTTCATCACCACGAGGATCGCCAGCCCAACCATCAGCGCCGCACACGTCCCGGCCGCCCGCCAGATGCCGGCGGACAACTGCTGGCGGAGCAGCGCGTGCCGCAGTCCGAACATCGCCGACACGATCGGCCCGAGCACGCGCTCGCCGACCCACACGAACAGCGGCGCGAGCAGGAAAAACCCGATCATGATCCCGGGGATGCCGACGGCGAAGTGCCCGTAAAACGCGACCGCCCGTCCGATCTGCGGCGACGACGGGATCATCTGCTCGACCGGGCCGAACATGAGAAAGACGTCGATGCTCGCCAGCAGCACGCCGGCGAGCGACAGCTTCCACGGCACGCGCGAGGTCGATTGCTGCGCGAGCGGCGTCATCGCCTCGAGGGGCGTCACGCGCATCGCGTTCCACGCCGGGAGCAAACTCGCCGCCAGCGCCGACCCCACCGACCCGCCGACGCCCAGCGCGACGCCGCCCCAGCTCACGACCACGCCCGCGAGCAAAATGTCATTGAACTGCGGGATGAGGCTGAGCAGCTTTATCCAGAGCAACCCGAGCGGCACGCCGACGATCACGCCGAGCGACGCGAGCAGCAATCCTTCGCCGACGACGAGCCAGCCGAGCTGCGCCTTTTGCATCCCAATCGCGCGCAGCATCGCCAGCGTGCGTTGCCGCTCGGCGACGCCCATCGACAGCGCGCTGAAGACGATGAAGGTCGCCGCGAGCATCGAGATCGTCCCGCCCATGTAGCTCAGGACGTGGACGCCCCGGAGGTTTTTGTCCAGCTCCGAGCGGTTCTCGCGCATGAGCTGGACGCGCAGCAATACGTCAGTCGTCTCGAATTTTTTTCGCCAGCGATCGGCGAACGCGTCGGCGCTGGTGTTGCTCTTCAGCTCGATCATCGCGCGCGTGACCTGCGGCGGATGGTTCGGCATCGTGAACCGCTGAAGTGTCTTGAGCGGCACGTAGACGGTCTGCTGATGCGCCGCCAGGATGCCCGGCTTCTGCACGATCGCGACCAGCTTCAATTTCAGCGGCCCGCGCTCGCCCGGCAGTGAAAAATCATCGCCCACCTTCGCCTTCAGCAACTCCGCCGCGGCCTGGTCTACAACGGCGACATTCCCCTCATCCGACTCGAACCATTCCCCCGCCGCCTTCTGCAACTGCTCGACATTCTTATCCGCCGGCCGGCGAATCCCGACGATCTGCGCGCCGCCGTACGACACGAGCTCGCCCTTTGCATCAATCAGCCCGCTCGCCGTATCGAGCCGCGGCGTCACACGCGCGACATCCGGATCGCGCTCGATCTCCTCGACCAGCGCCTGCGGAAACGACGTGTACCCCTGCCTTGTGATCAGCACGTCGGTCGAGCCGAGAAACTTATTCAGATAAAAATGCGCCGCCTCGACCGCCGACGCGTAGCCGCTCGTCACCGCGACGACGAGCGACACCGACAGCGCAATCGCCGCAACCGTGAGCGCAACGCGAACCTTGCGCGTGAGGAAATTCGAGACTGCAAGCTTCTTCAGAACCATCGAAACATTACACCCATGTCATCCTGAGGTATTCCGAAGGATCTGGCGCCGAACGGTGAGTCACGCAGATCCTTCGGAGTA
>JAXDMN010000182.1:0-20103 GCA_034666045.1 Phycisphaerales bacterium
CTCTGCGTCCTCTGCGCCTCTGCGGTGGAACAAGCTGTCAGGACTGAATCATGCCCACCGCAGAACGTGAAATCGAGACCCTCGCGAACCGCGAGTACCAGTGGGGGTTCGTCACCGATATCGAATCGGATTCACTCCCGCCCGGGTTGAGCGAGGAGACGGTCCGCTTCATCTCGAAGAAAAAGAACGAGCCGCAGTGGATGCTCGATTGGCGCCTCAAGGCCTATCGGCATTGGCTGACGATGGAAGAGCCGCACCACTGGGCGATGCTGAAATATCCGCCGATCGATTATCAGGGCGCTTCCTATTTCTCCGCGCCGAAGCCGAAGCTGAAATCGCTAGATGAAGTCGATCCGGAAGTGCTGGCGACCTACGAGAAGCTTGGCATCCCACTTCACGAGCGCAAGGCCCTGCTCGGGATCGATGATCAGAGCTCATCGTCGAATATCGCCGTCGACGCGGTCTTCGATTCGGTCTCGGTCGTGACCACCTTCAAGAAGGAACTGGCGGAGAAGGGCATCATCTTCTGCTCGTTCGGCGAAGCGGTGCAGGAGCACCCGGAACTCGTGCAGAAGTACATGGGCTCCGTCGTCCCCTACAGCGACAATTTTTACGCGACGCTGAACTCTGCGGTCTTCACCGACGGCTCGTTCGTTTACATCCCCAAGGGCGTTCGCTGCCCGATGGAGTTGTCGACCTACTTCCGCATCAACGCGAAGAACACCGGCCAGTTCGAGCGCACGCTCATCATCGCCGAGGAAGGCGCGTACGTGAGCTACCTCGAAGGGTGCACCGCGCCGATGCGGGATGAGAATCAGCTTCACGCAGCCGTCGTCGAGCTGGTCGCCATGGACGATGCGACGATCAAATATTCGACCGTGCAAAACTGGTATCCCGGCGATCCGAAGACCGGCAAGGGCGGGATCTACAACTTCGTCACCAAGCGCGGCGCCTGCCGCGGGAAGAACAGCAAGATCACCTGGACGCAGGTCGAGACCGGATCGGCCATCACGTGGAAATATCCATCGTGCATCCTGCAAGGCGACAACAGCGTCGGCGAGTTTTACTCTGTCGCGCTGACGAACAACCACCAGCAGGCCGACACCGGCACGAAGATGATCCACATCGGGAAGAACACCAAGTCGACCATCGTGTCGAAGGGGATCAGCGCCGGCTTCGGTCAGAACACCTATCGCGGCCTGGTAAAGATTCTCAAAGGCGCGGAGAACTCCCGAAATTACACGCAGTGCGATTCGCTGCTGCTGGGCGACAAGTGCGGCGCGCACACGTCGCCGTACAACGAAGTCCGCAACACGACGAGCAAAGTGGAGCATGAGGCTTCGACGTCGAAGATCGGCGAAGACCAGCTCTTTTATTGCAAGACGCGCGGCATTTCGCTCGAAGATGCGATCAACATGATCGTCAGCGGCTTTTGCAAGGACGTCTTTAGGGAGCTGCCGATGGAGTTCGCGGTAGAAGCCCAAAAACTGCTCGGCGTTTCGTTGGAAGGATCAGTTGGATAAGCGCGACCGTGACACGGGCATCCTGCCCGTGCCGGAACCGCTAGCACGGGCGAGACGCTCGTGTCACTGGAAAGTGAAATGGCGCTTTTAGAAATCAAGAATCTGCACGCTCGCGTGGCTGCGCCGGGCGGACGCGAAATTCTCAAAGGTGTTGACCTGACGATCGACACCGGCGAAGTGCACGCGATCATGGGGAAGAACGGTTCCGGCAAGAGCACCCTGTGCCAGGTGCTCGCGGGGCGCGAGGCGTATGAAGTGACCGAAGGTTCCGTCATCTACGACGGCAAGGATCTTCTGTCGCTGTCGGCGGAGGAGCGGGCGCGCGAGGGGATTTTTCTCGCGTTTCAGTATCCCGTCGAAATTCCGGGCGTGAGCACGGATTACTTTCTCAAGGCCGCGGTCAACGAAGTGCGGAAACATCGCGGCGAGAAAGAATTGGATGCGATGCAGTTCCTGAAGCTGTTCAAGGAACGCCGCGAGCTGTTGGAGATCGACAACACATTCACCCGTCGCGCGGTGAACGAAGGATTCTCCGGCGGCGAGAAGAAACGCAACGAAGTGTTTCAAATGGCCGTCATGAACCCGCGGCTCGGGCTTTTAGATGAGACCGACTCCGGGCTCGACATCGATGCGCTCAAGACTGTCGCGGCCGGCATTAACAAGCTGCACCAGCAGGACGCGGAGCGCGCGGTGCTGATCGTCACGCACTATCAGCGGCTGCTCAACTACGTCGTGCCGGATTTTGTGCACGTGATGATGGACGGGCGGATCGTGAAGTCGGGCGGGAAAGAGCTCGCGATCGAGCTGGAAGAAAAGGGTTACGACTGGGTCGAGCGCGAAGTCGCTCAGAACGTTTAAGGGTCGGTGCCATGACTCAGTTGATGGAAGAAAAGAACGTCCACCTCTCGAACTTCCACCGCTTCGAGAAGGAAGCGAACGGGGACGGAGCGACTATGCCGTGGCTCGACGAATTGCGCAAGGCCGGCATGGCGCGCTTCGATCTCGTCGGATTTCCCGCGGCCAAGGATGAGAACTGGCGGCACACGCAGCTCGCGCCGATCGTGCGGACGAAATTCGCGCTGGCCGAGAACGACGTCAACGACGCGGTGCTCGATGCGATCAAGGATTTCGGCTTCGACCGCGAGGCGATCAGCGAGCTGGTTTTCGTCAACGGTCATTACAACGCGCAGCTCTCGAAGCTCGGCAAGCTCCCGCGCGGCGTGGTCGTGAATTCGCTCGCCAAGGCGCTGGAAACCGAAGGCGACCGCATCCAGAAACAGCTCGGCCGCACGGCGGACATCAACGCGAATCCGTTCGTCGCGCTCAATTCCGGTTTCATTCGCGACGGCGCGTATGTCTTCTTCCCGCGCGGCGCGACGCTCGATCAGCCGATTCATTTGCTCTTCGTCGACACCGGGGGCGACACGCCGGTGATTTCGCATCCGCGCATCTTGATCGTCGCGGAGGACAACAGCGAATTTGCCTTGGTGACGAGCTTCGTCGGCGCCGGCGGGCAGCATTTTTCGAATGTGGTGACGGAAGTCGTCACCGGCAGCGACTGCCGGGTCGATTACACGACGCTGCAGCACGAGACGCCTGAGTCATTCCACGTTTCGACGCTTCAGGTGAAGCTCGGGCGAGCGAGCAATTTCGTCTCGCAGGCGGCGACGCTGGGCGGACGGGTGACGCGCAATGATCTGAACTGCGTCCTCGCCGGCGAAGGCGCGGAGGCGACGCTGAACGGGCTCGTCATCATCGGCGGCGAACAGCACTGCGATAACCACACGCTGCTCGATCACGCGTCGCCGAACTGTCCGAGCCACGAGCTGTACAAGCACGTGCTGAGCGGGAAATCGAGCGGCGTGTTCCGCGGGAAGATCCTCGTGCGTCAGATCGCGCAGAAGACGAACTCGAAGCAGACGAGCAAGTCGCTGCTGCTCAGCGACGACGCGTACATGAACTCTCAGCCGGCGCTGGAGATTTACGCCGACGACGTGAAGTGCACGCACGGCTCGACGGTCGGGCCGGTCGATGAAGACATGATGTTCTATTTCCGCACGCGCGGCGTCGGAAAGCAGCAGGCGCGCGACCTGCTGACGTATGCCTTCGCAGCGGACATCACGCGGCGAATCAAGATCGAGCCGGTGCGCAGACGCCTGGAAGATTTCATGGCCACCCGCGCGGGACTGCCGCAGGATCTGCGAATCACCGACCTCGGCGCGGCCAATGAGCAGCACCGGACATAGTCATGGCGCGGCTAAGCAACGAAAAATACGACCTGCACTTGCCTCCGCAGGTGATCCCTTCGTCGAAACCGCAAGCGCCATTTGACCCATTAAAAGTCCGCCAGGATTTTCCGATCCTGCAAACGAAGCACAACGGCCGCCCGCTGGTCTATCTCGACAACGGCGCGACGACGCAGAAGCCGCGCGTGGTCATCGACGCGATCCGTAAGTACTACGAAGAAGAAAACGCCAACATCCATCGCGGCGTCTATCACCTCAGCCAGCTCGCGACGAATCTTTATGAAGAAGCGCGGGCGAAGATCCGGAAATTCATCAACGCGCAGCACGACCGTGAGATCATCTACACGCGCGGCGCCACAGAAGGCATCAACCTCGTCGCGCAGTCGTATGGGCGATCCACGCTGACGGCCGGCGATGAAGTCGTCGTCTCGGCGATGGAGCACCACTCGAACATCGTGCCGTGGCAGATGATCTGCGAGCAGACCGGCGCGAAGCTCCGCGTCATTCCGATGAACGAGCGCGGCGAACTGCTCGTCGAAGAGTTCGCGAAGATTCTTGCCGGCGGGCGGGTGAAGATTGTCTCGATCGTCCACCTTTCCAACTCGCTCGGCACGATCAACGACATCAAGCTGCTGGCGAAGATGGCGCACGACGCCGGTGCGGTGATCGTCGTCGACGGGGCGCAGTGGGTGGCGCATTATCCGACGGACGTGCGCGATCTTGACGTCGATTTTTACGCATTCTCCGGGCACAAGCTGTTCGGCCCGACCGGGATCGGCGTGTTGTACGGCAAGGTGAAAATGCTCGAGGCGATGCCGCCGCACCAGGGCGGCGGGGACATGATCAAGTCGGTCACGTTCGAGAAGACCGAATACGCCGACCTGCCGAATAAATTCGAAGCCGGCACGCCGCACATCGCCGGCGCGGTCGGCCTCGGGGCGGCGATCGATTACGTCACGAGCATCGGGCTGACGCGCACTGCGCCGCACGAGCAGGAGCTGCTCGCCTACGCGACGCAGCGGCTCGCGGAAGTGCCGGGGCTGCGCATCATCGGCAACGCGAAGAACAAGGCGTCGGTCATCTCCTTTGTCATGGAGAACCCGCCGATCGCGTCGCACGACATCGGCGTCATTCTCGACCAGCACAACATCGCGATCCGCACCGGCCATCATTGCTGCCAGCCGGTGATGGATCGCCTGGGCATTTCGTCGACGGCCCGCATCTCGCTCGCGATGTACAACACGCGCGGCGACATCGACGCGGCGGTCGAAGTGTTGAAGCAAGCCGGCACCACGACGCAGGCGCGGCCGGAGGCGAAGGGGCAGATCGATTATCCGCAGGCGAGCGCGGCGACGCCCGGCGCGGCGGCGGAAGAGCTGGTCGAGGTGTTCGATTTTCTTGGCGACGATCCGAACGCGAAGAGCCTGTTCGTCATGGATGATCTCGGCGGGAAGCTGCCGAATCTCTTCGATCTGCTGAAGAAAGTGACGACGCGCGTCGAAGGTTGCATGAGCGAGGTCTATTTCATCGGCCGGCGGTCGCCAAAGAATCCGCAGGTGCTCGAGTTCGTCGCGGATGCGGATGCGGCGATCGTGCGCGGCGAGATCGCGATGCTCGAGAAACTTTTCTCCGGTCAGAAGGCAAACGAAATTTTAGCTTTTGACGTCGAGGCGTTTTTTCGCCGGATCGGGCTGGAACAATTTCTCACGTCGCAGCGTCGCAACGGCCTGGCCGGGATGGTCCGGCGGATTCACCTGCTGGCGGAGCAAGTCGCCGGCGCGCCGGATGGAACATGAGCGAGACGCACGAGGAACAACATCAGGCGCACTCGCTGCCGGTGCTGCCGAACTCCGGCAAGGTCGATCAACTTCGCGAGGAGGCGAAGTCGCAAGCGGCCGCCGCGCCCGCGCCGCCGAAGCATGTCGACACGACGCTCGTCACGCGCTTCGTCGATTCGAAGAAGACCGCGAAGCAGAAGGCGATCGAGGAGAAAGTGGTCGCGGCGATCCAGACCGTCTACGACCCGGAAATCCCCGTCAACATCTACGACCTCGGCCTCATCTACGGCATCGACGTCGACGACGCGACCGGAAAAGTTCACGTGCGGATGACGCTGACCGCGCCCGGCTGCCCGGTCGCCGGGTCGCTGCCGCTGGAGGTCGAGCGGCGGATCGAGACGATTGCGGAAGTGCCGTCGGCGGTGGTCGAGCTGGTGTGGGATCCGCCGTGGAGCCGCGAGATGATGTCGGAAGCGGCGCAGCTCGAACTGGGTCTGACCTGAGCCGAGCTACCGTTCGCAATCGATAACAGTCGGTAAATTCCTTCCCGCACGCCAAAAATTCTTCGCCAATTTTGATGCAAATGGCTGTCCTGACTGCGGTTATCCATGCGCTCATTTACTGCGAAACACGTTTGACGCTTCCCAAAGCGCGGGCCATACTTCAATTGTAGTGCAGAGGGCACTTCTGAGTCATTTCTTTCTCATTCATTTCGCCTAGCGCGGGAGAGTTTCCATGCGGAAGGTGCACAAGTTGTTCGCTGCGGTCGCCGCGGCGCTGGCGTCGTCGACATCGGCGTACGGATACGTCTTCTACGACGGGTTCGACTATCCCGCCGGCTCGCTCGCGGAAATCACCGCGGCCACGCCGAACAACCTCTACACCGGGCGGACCACCCCGTTCGGACCGGCATGGCACGTGGCCGGCGCAAGCACGACCGACACGATCACCGTGACGGCGCCGACGCTCACCGGCCCCGCGTGGCTTGGCGGCACCGGCAACAGCACGGAGTGGGCCGGGCCGGCGGGCGGCAACGCCGCACGCGTCGAGATCGGGCCGTTCTCCGGGTCGATCGCCGGCGGCGTCAACCAGACGCTCTACTACTCCCTGGCGCTGCAAGTGACGGACGTCGGCGTGTTGAATCCCGGCACTGCCCCCGTCGGTTACATCGTCGCAGGCTTCAACACGGTCTCCGGGCCGCAGACCGGGGTTCCTTCGGTGATCGGCACGCGCATCCTGGCGCGGCAGCATCCGCTGGATGCGACGAAGTATCAGCTCGGCATGTCGAAGAACAGCAGCACGGGAACGCAGGTGCTGTGGGATGCCGCCCAGCTCGACGTCAATGTGACCCAATTCATCGTCGGCTCGTACTCGCTGCTCGGCTCCGGGATTGATGCGAACGACGTCTCCAAGCTCTGGCTGAATCCCGCGTCGACCAGTTTCGGCGCGCTCGAAGCCGGCGTGCCCGTGCCGTCGATCGAGAATGCGCAGGGCGGCGATATTTCCACGAATCGAATTGAGAGCTTCCTGCTTCGCCAGAGCGGCCCGGCCGGATCGGGCACGAGCAACACCGGAATTCGCGTGGACGAGCTTCGCATCGACACGACGTGGGCGGGCGTTGCGCCCGGTGCGCCGAACGAGTGGACGGCGGGTGACGGCGCCTGGTCGACTCCCGGAAAATGGTCGACCGCAGCGGCCCCCAACGCCGCCGGACAGTTCGTGCGCTTCGGCCCGTCTGCCGGGGCGACCAGCGTCACCGTCGATGCCGATCACACGGCCGGCACGATCCACTTCAACAGCGCCAATCCCTACACGATCGGCGGCGGCAACACGCTGACGCTGTCCGGCAGCTCGTCGATCGTCGTTGTCGACGGCAATCACGTGATCGCCGCGCCCGTCGCGGCCACCGGGAACCTCAACATTACCGTCGCGACCGGCAAGAGCGTCGCGGTCAGCAGCCTCACAATGCCTGCCGACGCCACGCTGCTCAAGAGCGGCTACGGCAACGCGACGGTCAACAACGTGCGCACGAAAGCGCTGTGGATTCACGGCGGGCAGCTCATCCTCGCGCCGGACGGCGGCGCCAGCGGCGTCAGCGTTGTCAACAGCCTCGACATCCCGGTCCTCACGACCGTCGCGCGACCGGCCGGCTACACGTTCGACATCGGGCCGCGCGGCCGACTCGATCTGAAGAACAACAAGCTGATCGTCCACACCGGCGCGGTCGGCACGCAGACGGCCGGCGTCTACAACGGAATCCAGGGCCTCGTGCAGCACGCCTCCAACGGGGGCGCGTGGGATGGCAGCGGCATCACCACGAGCGAAGCGGATGCGCTGTCCGGCCTGACGAGCCTCGGCGTCGCGACCGGCGCGCAGCTCCGCGGCCTCGGGCCGACTGAAACCGACATCTTCGCCGGGCAGACGATTACCGGCGCGTCGAACGTCGTGATGTACACCTACGCGGGTGACGCGAACCTCGACGGTTTCATTTCCGGCGACGATTACAGCACGATCGACTTCAACGTCGGCACGACCGCCGACGGGTGGTACAACGGCGACTTCAACTACGACGGCATCGTGTCCGGCGACGACTACAGCACGATCGACTTCAACTACGCCGCGCAGGGCGCGCCGTTCTATAGCGGCGCGTCGGCGGGCGGACTGACGGCGGTGCCCGAGCCGGCGTCGGCGGCGATGGCGGCGACGGCCTTGGCGTCAGTGGGCTTGCTCACGCGTCGCCGACGGCCCCTCAATCCGGCGTTGGCATAACGTCTGAACGTCCGCCGCGCCGATAACGTAAGAGTTCTTGAAACCATGAGCCTGGCACGCCGCACTATTTCGGTGTGCCGGGCTGTTTTTGTCGGGCAGTGCGGCTGGGCGGCGTGATAACATCGCCGGCCGGGGCAAGTAGAGGGTCCGGGCGTTTTTTGCACCTGTGAGGAAGCACCGCGTGAACCGGGTTGTACACACCGCGGCCGCCGCCGCGTCTTTTGCGCTTTTTGCCGCCGCCATTTCCGGGCGCGAGGCCCGCGCGCAGCTCGTCTACGATTCCTTCAATTATCCCGCCGCCGCCACGCTCGACGCAAAGACGAATCCGATCAACGGCCAATCCTGGTCACCGATGAGCAACAACGTGGCCGATGACGAGATCCTGCTCAGCAGCGGGAGCTTGAGCTATCCCGGCCTGGCCGCGTCGAGCGGGAACGCCGCCGGCTACGCGGGCCTCGGAAAATCCGAACGCCTGAGCCTCGAGCGGACCGCGCGCAGCGGGCCGTTGTATTACTCGCTCGTGCTGCGCGTCAGCGCGCTCAACTCGATGACGACCAGCCCGACCTTCATCGCCGGCTTCAGCGACCGCACCGGACCGTCGGCGCTGCCGCCGACGACCGTCGGCACGCGGCTGTACCTGCGCCAAGGCGCGACATCGACGCCGGGCGCGGAGACATTCAACGTCGGCGTGTCGAAGAATTCCGGTTTCGACATCGCGTTCGACACCACCGAATACACGATGAACACGCCGCTGCTCGTCGTCGGCAATTATCAGATCGTCGGCAGCGGCAGCGGGACGGACGACGTGGCCCGGATGTACATCAACCCTGCCGCGTCCTCGCTCGGCGCGGCCAGCGCGCCGACGAGCTCCGCGCCCGGCTCGCCGATCCTGACGGCTCCGGTCGCGGGGACGGACCTGACGGTGGGCGGCGTGCCGTCGCTCGCCGGTTTCGTACTGCGGCAGGGGACCGGCGTGCCCACCGTGCAGGTGGACGAGCTGCGCGTCGACAATACGTGGGCGCGCGTCACGCCGCCGACCGGCGTGTCGTGGAGCGTCGACAACGGCGGGGCGTGGTCGGAAAGCGCAAAATGGTCGACGCTGGTGTCGCCGAACGCCGCTGATGCGTTCGTCAATTTCAACGGCGTCATCAGCGGCGCGAGCACGATCGACGTCGATTCCGCTGTCGCGCTGCGCTCGATCACGTTCAATTCGCCGCAGCCGTACACGCTGGCGGCCGGCGGCGGGGCCGGCGCGCTACAGTTCTCCGCAAACGGCGGCGTCAACGTCCGCAGCGGCAGCCACACGATCGCGGCGCCGATTTCCCTCGCCGGCGACACGCTCTTCAGCGTCGCGACCGGCGCCGCACTGAATCTCACCGGCAACTTCACCGGCAACGCCAGTCCAATCACCAAGGCGGGCGACGGCTCGCTGGCGATGAAGCACCTGCGCGGCGGCGGCGCCGATATCGTCGCCGGCGCGGTCAGCATCGCGCCGAGCGGCGGCGACTCCGGCACGAGCCAGGTCACGTCGCTGTCGATCGGCGCCGACGCGTCGCTCGACCTGTCGAACAACGACCTCGTCGTGAATTACAACGGCGCAGGCAGCCCGCTCGGCGCCCCGAGCGGCGGCGTCTACTCCGGCCTCACCGGCATGATCGTCACCGGCGAAAACAACGGGGCGTGGAACGGGCCCGGCATCCGCACCAGCCAGGCGGACGCGCAGTCCGGGCTCACCACGCTCGGCATCGGCGAAGCGTCCGCGATCCTCGGGCTGGCGGCGGGCGAGACGGCCATCTGGAGCGGGCAGAGCGTCGACGACACCAGCGTCCTTGTCCGCTACACCTACGCAGGCGACGCGAACCTCGACGGTTTTATCTCCGGCGACGACTACTCGTCGATCGACTTCAACGTCGGCACCAGCGCGTTCGGCTACGTGAACGGCGATTTCAATTACGACGGGATCGTCAGCGGCGACGATTATTCGACGATCGATTTCAACTTCGCCGCACAGGGCGCGCCCCTCGGCGACTCCGCGTCAGCATCCGGCGTCACCGCAGTGCCCGAGCCCACCGGCGCGCTCGCCGCACTAATGACAATCGCCGGCGTGCGCGTGCTGCGCCGCCGGCGTCGTCCGATCGCTTAAATCTGTGAAGTTGTGGTTGGCGCGTCGACGCCTGCTTACCAACCAGCAGGATTCGTCTTGCTCCATCGCGCGATGATCACGTCATCCTGATTTTTAGTTCCGATGGCGGCAGTCGCGTCGCCCGGGCTTCGCCGGTCGCAGTGCCCATCGGCAAACAGTTCATTCTTCCAGGATGCCGGACGCTTGTTCGGGCTGCCGTGCATATACCACCACCCGGCGGCGGCCTGCTTCGAGCGGTCGACCATCAGCGCGACGCGGGCGGGGTTCTTATCGCCCATCCGGCGGACGTACTCGACGCCACGCCTGATCTGGCCATCGCCGTCAATGTCGAGCCAGGAGTTTCCACTGTTGTAGGCGATTTTCTCCGGATCCTTGTTGAAAGTAGGGTCGAGCATGAGCGCGTTGATGTTCGCGACCGAGCCCCACGGATTGCCGACATACCAGTAGCGAAACTTTCCGCTGTTTTGCCCAGACGGAAGCTCGGCCAGGAAGTACGTCTCTTCCCAGAAGACGCCGCCGACGTATTGGTCGTCGGCAGGGCAGTAGAGAATCGGAACCCGGACCGTATTGGTCGCGGTCACCTCCGCTTTCTTCACGCCGAGGAATTTCGCCATCGATTCACGCACGGAATATTTGTTGGGCTGCGTGTTGCCCCAATCGGCAAACTTCTCCAGCGTCGCCGACGGGCGATCCATCCCCGCGCCGGGCGGATACCAGCCGCCATTCTCCTGCGCGTACATGATGATCGCTTGTCCGACCTGCCGGAGGTTCGACATGCACTGCGCGCTGATCGCCTGTTGCCGCGCGCGGCTCAGCGTCGGCAGCAGGATGCTCAGCATGATGGCGATGATGCCAATGACGACGAGCAACTCGATCAACGTGAACGCGGCCAGTGATTTGGATCGACGCATGGCATGCCCTCGCACAACTAAGAGACGAAGAACATTAAGTGCCGGAGATCGGCTAAAAGACATCGAAGCTCCGTCGGGAAGTGAGATAATCGCTTAGTATAAATCTGATCGGCTGCCCCGGCAATCGATAATTAACGATTTTTCTCTCCCTCATACGCAAACGCATTGTTAAGTTAAGTTTACGCGCCGACCGAGGGTGCGCCGCCGAGAGGCACATCTAGACGGCGACGGGCTCGGGTTGGCATAATGCAGCGGCCGATCATTTCAGCCGCTGAAAGGCGAGGAAAATTCCATGAAACGCCCCGCAGACCGCCGACCGCCGCGCAGCGCCGGTTTCACCCTGGTCGAGCTGCTCGTCGTCATCGGCATCATCGCCATCCTCGTCGGGATTCTTCTGCCCACGCTCGCCAAGGCGCGCAAGTCCGCGTATCGCGTTCAGTGCCAGTCGAGCCTGCGCCAGTTCGTTATCGCGAACCAGGCGTATCTCAACGTCTCGCGCGACTGGAACCTGCCCGCGTACTGGGACGGCCCGAAGACGTTTTATGGCGAGGAGCTGAACTACAGTTGGTCCGGCGTGCCGGAATTCCGCAAGATGCTCGGGATGCGGATCATGGATGAGGACACTGAGAAGTACACGGGCGGCCCGCTTGCCACGAAGCAGGTCGGCATGTCGTTCCTCGTGCGCAAATGGTTCTGCCCGAGCTCGCAGATGCGCGGTTTCGCCGCCGAAGGCGTTTATCTCGGCACGTCGTACCAGGCGAACTATTCCTACGGCATGAACGCCGAGGGCGTCGACACCGGCGCTTCGCTCGACGCCGCGAAAGCGCCGTGGGCGACGCCGACCATCACGCCCGGGAATCCGGATGCGCACCTGCGCTGGCATGCCTTCAAGCGCCGCCAGGTCCGCCGACCAGCGGAGAAGCTGATCTTCGTCGACGCGATGTTCTCTGTCGTCAACGTGTGGGGCTCCGGGATCTTTCCCGGCTGGAACGGGAAGGTCGGCAGCTACGATCTGATCCAGGAGCGCACCTCAACCGGCACGACGAACGGACAGGCGTGGGACGCGTTCCGCACGACGGCGTGGCGTCACGAAGGCGGGGCGAACGTCGCCTTCTTCGACGGGCACGTCTCATGGCTTCGCAAAGACGAGATCTACCGCATCGAGAACGGAAAGATCGTCCAGAACGAACGATTGTGGAAAGTGATGGAGTGATGCGCCCGCGCCTCACGCGCACGCGCGACGCGCGTTTCAGCCGTACTGATTGAACAGCGCCACCAGCACCATCGTGAGCGAGCCGAGGAGCGCGAACACCGCGAAGAGCAGCTTGCTGCGGCGCGACAGCCCGGGCGCGGGCGGGATTGCCAGCAGCGGGGCGTGCTCGCTCTCAAGCGAATTGCCGACATGCAGCCCGATGCTGTAGGTACCGTCGGAGCGCTGGTCGGAGCGGACGACGGTGAACAGGCAGGTGTTCCCATCCGTCACGTGCGGCTCGCGCACGACGAACTTCTTGCCGATCAACAACCCCTCATTGTGAATGATGCCGATGCCGGTCGAGGAATAATCGACGACCTGCACGTCGATCGGGCGCGGATGCCGCCCGGAGGGATAAAGCAGGAGCTGCGCGCTCGATTGCCGGGGCAAGCGCTGGGCGTTGCGCTGGTCGGCGCTGCCTGCGGCGTCCTCCGCCTCCCGCTTCCGCCGCGCCCCCGCCGCCGAGGACGACCACGGCCGCGCGACGCTCTGTAGACGGGTTAGGAGATTCATGCGTTTGTTACCGGAACAGGCGCTCATCTTCTTCTTCGTCCAAATGCGCGCTCGTCTATAGCCCCGCCGCGCGCGTTATGGGACGCCGACGCGTGCGCATCCGCGCAAAAAGAAAGCCGTTCCTGCTCGAGGGAACAGGAACGGCTTTGGAGAGAGAGCAACAGCTATTAGCGGCGACGACGCCGACGACCCAGCAGGCCGGCTGCCGCGAGGCCGATGACCGACAGCGACGCCGGTTCCGGCACCGCTGTCACGCCCGCAAGTCCGCCCGCCGACCCGCTGGTCGGGAAGGGCGCGCCTTGCGCGGCGTAGTTGAAGTCGATCGTCGAGTAGTCGTCGCCGCTGACGATGCCGTCGTAGTTGAAGTCACCATTGACCCAGCCATCGGCACCAGTGCCGGCGTTGAAGTCGATCGTCGAGTAGTCGTCGCCGGAAATGAATCCGTCCAGGTTCGCGTCGCCGGCATACGTGTACATTGCGATCGTTGTCGCGCCGTTGATCGTCTGGCCGGCGAAGAGGTCAGTGTCGGTCGGTCCGAGGCCGCGAATCTGCTCGCCGGTGGCGACGCCGATCGAGGTCAGGCCGGTGGCGGCGTCGGGCATTGACGTCGTCAGGCCGGGCGAGTCCCACGCGCCGCCGTTATTGGCGCGCTGCACGTCGCCCTGGACGCCGCTGTAGACGCCGTTGATGTCGGCGTTGCCGGCGGCGGTGGTGGTGAAGAGCTTGTTGTTCTTCAGGTCGACCTTCGACGTCTCCGTGATCGACAGCGTGCCGGTGCTGACGACCTTGTTGGCGCTGCCGTCATCGGTCACTTCGATGACGCCGGTGCCGCTGGCCTCGAGGGACGAGGAGCCGATCTGGCTCGTCAGCAGGTTCAGCTTTCCGGCGCTGGCGGCGAGTTTGCCGCTGAAGGAACTCGTGCCGCTGATCGCCATCGTGCCGTTGCCCAGCTTGGTCATGCCGCCTGTGCCGCTGAAGTTGCCGGAGAAGGTGAACCCGGTGCTGGCGGCGATGTCGAAGGTGTTGTCGCCCGTGAAGGTGATCGGGCTTTGGACCGTGGAGGTCGCCGTCTGGTTCGAGTCGCTGACGTTGGCGCCGTTCAGCGCGATCGCGCGCGACACCGTGCCGCTGAGCAGTTGGAACTGCGCCGTCGTGCCGGGCGCGAAGCTGAGGAGGCCGTTGCCGGTGACGTTCGAGCTGGTCTCGACGCGAAGCGTGCCCGCCTCGACGTTGATGTTGCCGTCGGTCACGTCGCTGCGGACGATCATGAACGGCCCCGCGCCCTTCTTCGTGAGCGTGTTGCCGTTGAGGTTCAGGTTGCCCCGGACGGCGTCGGTGCCGCGGATGTCGATGCGGCCATTGGTGTTGATGGTGGCGTCGGCGGTGAGGTTGATCTTCTCGAACGCGTTCTGCTGGTTGACCGTGCCGCTGTTGAGGATCGCGCCGTTGCCGCCCGTGCCGCTGCCGGCGATGTTGAAGACCTTGTTGGTGCCGAAGTCGAGGGCGCTGGTGCCGGCGACGCCGGCGATATCGATCGCGCCGGTGCCGCTGATGTTGACGGCCGAAGCGCCGGCGGTGATCGGGCCGAAGGAGTTGTTATTCGTCACCACCACCGTGCCGGCGGTGATGTCGGTGGAGCCGGTGTAGGTGTTCGTCGCCGAGAGCGTGGTCGTGCCCGCGCCGGTGTGCTGGACCGAGCCCGCGCCGCTGATGACGCCGCCGATGGTGAGCGCGTCGCCGGATGCGGGGCTGAGCTCGAGCACGCCGCCGTTGCTGATCCCGCCGTACGTGCCAAGTCCGCCGCCGACGGTCGAGTTGTTGCCGATCTGCACCTTGCCGCCAGTGATGGCGACCGGGCCGATGACGTTCCCGCCGCTGTTGGCGATGGTCAGCGTCTGGCTGCCGCCCTTGGTGATCGCGGGCGCCCCGGCGATCGAGCCGGTGCCGCTGAAGGTGTAGGCCGTCGAACTGTTCGTGACAGCAATGCTGCCGGGGGAGACGGTCGCGGTGATGTTGACCGTGCCGTTGGCAGTCGAATCATCAAACGTGACGTTGTCGGCCGACGAGTAGGTCGCGAGATCTTCCTGATAAGTCGTCGGCGTGCCGGCGTTGATGAGCTGCCAGTTGTTGGCGCTGCTGGTGTTCCAGGTCTGATCGCCGTTGCCGGTCCACTTCGGGGCGTCGAACGACGTGACGTGCAGGTCGACCGAGCCGTTGGTGGTGTTGTCGACGAGATTGGCCGCCATACGCGGCGGGAGCTTGGCGAGGCTGAACGAGCCGTAGCCCGCGCCGGCGATCGTGCCGTAGTCGATGAGAACGTAATCGGCGCCAACGGTGACGCCGCCGGAAAGGCCGGGAGTAAGCACGTTGCTGCCATTGGCCGTCAAGGCGGCGATATTCGCGCCCGCGGCAGCGCCGATGTTCACTTGTAGCTTGGCGTTGTTGAGCGTGAAGTTGTCGATGGCGTTGGTCGTGCCGATGTGCGCCGCCTTCAGCGTGCCGTCAGTGACGGTGATGGTGGAGACGCCCGCGCCGTCGATGATGTCGCCGGCGACGCGCACCGAGGCGGTCGAGCCGGCGCCGCCGATGTTGAGGATGCCGTTCGGGATGCCGGTGGTTGTGGCGGCGACGGTGTTCTTCGCGAGGGTGAGGTTGTTGTTGACGATGAGCTGACCGGCGCCCTTGATCTCGAGCGTGCCGGTCGAGGTTCCCTTGCCGGCGACGTTGCCGGCTTCGCCGACGGTGACGTCGTTGACGTTGATGGTGCCGGCGGCGTAAGTGAGCCGGCCGGTGCCGCGGCCCTGCGTGGCGCTGCCGGGATTGGCGTTGCCGCGCGCGATGTTGAGCGTGCCAAGGAGCATGTCGATGCTGCCGGCGCCGCGGGAGATGCCGCCGTCGCTGGTGAAATCGAGGACGCTCGCCGGGCTGGAGGCGGTGACTTCGCTCGCCTGCGCTTGCGCGAGATCGAGATTGGCTCGGCCGGTGCCGGCCTGATTGCGGAGGACAAACGTGCCGTTCGTCACGCCGGCGGCGAAGTTCGCGTTGCCGCTCGCCTTGCGGACGGCGAACTGCAAGAGGTTCGTGTTGAGGGTCGTGGCGTTGCCGAGCGTGAGCTGGCTGGCGGCTCCGGTGCTGGCGGAGCTAAAGCCGACCGTGGTGGTGGCGGCGGTGATCGTGCTGGCGTTGGAAAGAATCAGCGTGCCGGCGGCGCGGTTGAAGTTGGTCGAGCTCCCTTCGCCGTTGCCGATGCGGAAGTTGCTGACCGTCGCATTGAAGGCGCCGAGGCCGGACAGATCGAGCGTTGCTCGGCCGGTGAACCCGACGGTGTTGCTGCTGCCCTGGCGGATGTCGGCGGAGGCGGACGCGTTGTTCAGCGTCAGCGTGCCGGCGCCGGTGAAGGTCGTGGTGACGACGTAAGCGTTGGCGGCGTTGACCTGCTGGCCGACGTGGAGGATGCCGCTGGCCGGGTTGCCGTTCAGCGTAAGCGTGACGCCGGCGTCGATCTGCGTCGTGTGGAACTTCGGATCACCCGCGAGGTCGGACTGCTGGTTGTAGACCAGGCCGGCGAGGGTGAAGTTGCTGTTGACGACGTTGGTGACGGTGCCTTGCGTTCCCGCAGCGCCGACGTTGCCGAAGACGACGTTGTCCGCGGCGAGCGGCGCTGTGCCGCCGGACCAACTCGGTCCATCGGACCAGTTCGCGGGCGGGGTGGCATTGTTCCACGTGACAGTTGCCGCGCCAGCGGTGGCAGCGATCGAAGCGACTGCCGCGGCGGCGATGGCGGCAAGGACGGACGGATTCCCTCGGTTCCTCTTCATCTCACTCTCCATTGGTCTGGGAACAAAACTGCCCTGAACGGAATACTGGTTGAAAATATAACTCGCGTCGATGGTTATTCAAGCAAAAACGTGCAGGAACGTGCGTTTGATCAATAAATGCAGGTGTTTCCGCGGTCCGAATTACTCTGAATAATTTCCTGAACAATTATTCAGCACGGTCTGCCGGGGTTACCGCGGCTCCTTCGTGAGCACCGAAGTCGGATTCGCGTTCGACCCAAAATCTACGACCTTGATCGTCGCCCCTGCGGGAAGCGCATCCGAGACGTTGATTTTCGCGCTCGCATTTCCCTCTACATGCAGGAAAACGTCCGCGCCGGTTCCGTCGAGCTCACAGCGCGAAATCGATGCATCCTGTACGTCGGAGAAATGCAAAAGGGTCGCGTTTGGCGCGCTCGCGGGGATTTTCCAGCCAGTCAATTTCAGGTCGCTCACATCCTGCACGAACAGCGCCGGCCGATGGTCGGGGGCGTCGAGCTTCAGCGTGATGTCGTCGAGCTTCACGCCGCGCGCGTGGCGGAGAAAAACGCCGAACGCGGGAAGCGTTTTTCCGAAGCGGTTGATCTCCGGATAGGCGTCGATGTTCTCCTGCACCTCGGCCCGCGCCTGCTCGCTGGTGCCGCCGCCGGCGAGATGGATCTCGATGTTCTCGAGCGCGAGGTCTTCGATCGCGTGACCCGGGATGCCGGTAATGAAAATCCCGGACGGCGGCATGATCTGGGCGTCCGCGGCGGCATTGGCTTTCACGTTGCGGATGACCACGTTCTTCAGCGACCCGACCGGCTTCTTCGCATCACCCGCTCGAAACGTCTTCAGCCGCGCGCCAAGGCGGACGAAGATCGGCGTGCGGACGTTGTCCATAAGAATGTCTTCGACGATCACGTCTTTCAGCTCGCCGCCGTCGACGCAGAGGATTTTGATGCCGCCATTGCGCGTCTCGCGGATCTCGCACTTGCTGACGCGGATGTTCTCGAACCCGCCGAGCGATTCGGTGCCGAGTTTTATCGCGCCCTGGTTGCTGCGGAGCTTCAAATTCGTCGCGGTGATGTTGCGGCAGGGGATGTCGGTGGTCGACTTGAGCACGAGCGCGTCATCGCCGCTGTAGACGTCGCAGTTCGTGATGGAAAAATTCTGGCACGCATCGATGTTGATGCCGTCGTTGTGCGGCGCGACGTGGCTGTCGATTTTCACGTTGTCGATCTTCACGCCGTCGCACTGAAAATAGTTCGTCGTCCAGGACGCGGAATCGCGGAAGGTGACGTCGCGGACGGCGATATTTTTCCCGCGCACGACGCGAAAGAGCATCGGCCGAAAGCCCCACCCTTCGCCCTTGAAACTCTTGGCCGCCGCGACGGCTTTGCCGTTGCCGTTGAACGTGCCTTTGCCTTCGATGGTGACGTTTTTTGCGTCGATGATCGTGACGAACGCAGTGCCGACTTCCGCGCCGAGGCCATCCTTGAACGGGTCGAGGTTTTTGTATTGCGTCAGGTCCGTGGTGCCGCGGATCTCCGCGCCGTCTTCGAGATGAAGCGTGATGTTGTCTTTGAGAACAATCGTCCCGGCGAGATAGGCGCCCTTCGGGATCGTGACCTTCCCGCCGCCATCGCCGGCCGCCGCATCGATCGCCTTTTGGATCGCGTCACTGTCCAGCGTCTTGCCGTCGGCGGCGGCGCCGAAGTCTTTGACGTTGACGTCCTTCGCGTGCAGCGCAACGCCGCTCAGCAGCAACGTGATGACGACGATCAGGCTATTTCGCGTCGGAGAACTCGATGATGGCACTGTCGAACTCCTTGCGGCAGGGGACGGGCACGCCGTCGCGCATGAGGGTTTCGCCGTCGACGATTTTGCCGCTCGGCGGCTGCGAATTGCTCGCGACGTTCAATTCGGTGACGCGATATTTCCGTTTTGCATCGAGGCCGCGCGGCCGCACGGGTTCGGCGTCGGCGTCCTTGATCTGATACACGAACAACGCCGCCTTTGACTGATCGCTCGTCACGTAATTCATCGCCGCGCGCGGCTTGTCGTACGGCGATTCGAGGCGGAAAAGATCGCCATTGAGAACGATTTCGCGGAGGCGGCTCTTGTAGAGCGCGACGGCGTTTTTCGTGATCTGCCGTTCCTCGCTCGACATCCTGCTCACGTCGCGGTCGACACCGAACGCGCCGCTGAGCGCGACGTCGCAGGTGAACTTCGGCGGCCGATTCCCCATGCGTGTCACGTGCGAGCTGATCGTGTTCGCGGGAAAGAAATGCCCGAACCCCCACTGGATCTTGATCCGCGCCAGCGGATCAGTGTTGTCGCTGGGCCAGAAGGCGTGGAAGTAGCGCATCGCGCCGTAGTCGACGCGTCCGCCGCCGCCGGCGCAGGCCATCGCCATCACGTCCGGGTGCTGCTTCGCGAGGCGCGACATGAGGTCGTAGAGCGCGAAGTTGTAATCGACGAGCAGATGCGATTGCTCGCCCGCGCCGAGGTGCGCGGAGCCAGGCTGCGTGATGAAGCGATTCGCGTCCCACTTCGTGTAGCGCACGCCGGCCGTGCCGACGGGCGCGTCGATCGACTTCCACACGTGCTCGCGCACCTCGGGCCGGGTCAGATCGAGCACGAGCTGATAGCGGCTCAGTTCCGGTTCGCGCTTCGGCTGCGCGATCGCCCAATCCGGGTGCTGCTCGTAAAGATCGCTGAGCGGATTCACCATCTCCGGTTCAATCCAGATGCCGAAGTCGAGGCCGCGTTTTTTTGCTTCGTCGGCGAGATAGGACAGGCCGTGCGGGAGCTTTTTCGGGTTGACGTCCCAATCGCCGAGCCCCGCGCGATCGTTGTCGCGCGGATGTTTGTTGCCGAACCACCCGTCGTCGAGAAGAAACAGCTCGACGCCGAGATCTTTCGCGCCGTCGAACATCGAGACGATTTTTCCCTCGTCGAAATTCATGTGCGTCGCTTCCCAGTTATTGAGAAGGACCGGCCGCGGCTTGTCGCCGTCGCGGATGCCGTATTTGCGGGCCCAGCGATGGATATTTCGGCTGACCTGGCCCTTGCCCTTGTCGGACCAGGCGCAGAGCACCGCGGGCGTCTTGAACGTCTCGTTCGGCTTGAGCCGATACTGCTGCCCGACCGGATTGATCCCCGCCAGCA
>JAXDMN010000183.1:0-3438 GCA_034666045.1 Phycisphaerales bacterium
GCAAAGCTCGGCGACGTCAGCGAGGAGCGGGACCGGCTCGCCGGCGTATTTCTTGTCCTTCCAACTGCCGGCGTCGAGCTTGGTGATGTCGGCGGCGAGCAGCTCGGCGACGGCGCCGTGGCCATTCGTTGTGCGGTCGACGGTCTTGTCGTGCATGAGGATGATCGCGCCGTCCTTCGTGAGCGCTGTGTCCAGCTCGACGATGTCGGCCTTCGCGTCGAGCGCTTGCGCGTAGGAGATCTTCGTGTTCTCCGGCGCGTGTTTGTGCACGCCGCGATGCGCGACGACGACGATGTGGCCGGGTGGGAGCTGCGCTTTGAAGCGGGCTAGGACGTCGGCATCGGTCAGCGCGCGGTTCGTGATTTTCAGGTCTTTCACCACCGGCTTGACCGGGCCGGAGAGCTGGAGCGTGACCGGCTTGCCGTCCGCAAAACCGTTGACGAACAACTGCAATTTCCCGCCGCGGCTGACGAGCGTGAACTGATATGGCTTGGCGGGATGGATCAGTGTCGTCGAGCGAATCGCGTCGCCGGCGAAGAGGGCGGCGCGCGGCGGATCCTTCGGCTTGACCGGCGGCACCGGCCGGACGGCGATTTCGACCTCGTCGATCGTCAGCGCGGGTTCTGCACGTTCCGGTGACGACGTCGCCTGCTGCCACTCCAATGTGAAGTCGCCATCGACCGTGTTGTCGGTTAATTCAGCACGAGCGGTGGACGCAAGGGAGGTGAAAAGGAGCATCACGATTAAAATTTTCATGCCGGTTGGACCTGTTGCTGCTGCTGCGGCGCATCGTGCGGACGCGCGGCGTCGGTGAACACGCAGTTGGACGATTCCTGCATTGCCTGGCGATACGCCGCCAGTTCCTGCTGCACGCGATCATCTCCCCATTCGAGCACGTCCGCCATCCATTGCGCCGTCTGCTCGGCGATCGCGAGATGATTGCGATGATAATACCGCCAACTCGTTCGGCGAATCATCACGTCGTACAGGTGCACGGCCCACTCGTTGCGGCAGTAATGCTCGACCGCCTCGCGCGAAACGGGGGGCGGAAGGATGCCGCTGTAGGGCGGCTGCGGCTCGTTGGGCAGGAGCGGCGTCGCGGCGGTGGTACACGGCTTCGATGAAGCTTTCGTGAAGGCGACGACTTGATCGATCGTCTGCTCGGCCATCAGGCGATAGGTCGTGAGCTTTCCGCCGGCGACGTCGATCCAGCCGGGATGCGGCATGCGGATCTGATGGGCGCGGCTGATGTCCGACGGCTTGCCTTTCGCGTTGCTCCCGCCGCTGATGAGCGGACGCAGACCGGCCCAAGTGCTGATGATGTCGGCGGCGGTGATGCGCGCGGTGGGGAAGGTGTAATCGGTGATGCCGAGGATGTAGCGGAGATCCTCCGGTTCACAGGTCGGCGAATCGGTCGGGCCGGAATAATCGGTGTCGGTCGTGCCGAGGATCACGCGCTCGCCCCACGGGATGGCGAAGAGGATGCGCGATCCCTCGGCCATCACGATCGCATCGGGAATGTTCAGCCGCGCGCGGTCGATGACGAGGTGAACGCCTTTGGTGAGCCGCAGCTTCACTTCGCTCGGCGGAAATCGATCGGCCCACGCGCCGGCGGCATTGACGATGGTTTTGGTGCGGATTTCGAGCGAGGAATCGTTCAGGCGGTCCGCAATGCGCACACGCCAGATGTCGCCGTCGCGCTGCGGCAGCTCGGCGGCGGCGTAATTGAGCAATGATGCGCCATTGGCTTCCGCTGAGCGCAGCGTGTCGAGCACGAGGCGGGCGTCGTTGGTGAAACCGTCGAAGTAGCGGACCGCGCCGGTGAGATTTTCCGGGTTGAGCTGCGGCAGAATGGAAAGCACTTCGTCGCGGCCGAGCGTGGTCGATTTGCCGAGGTTTTTGCCGCCGGCGAGCAGGTCGTACACCTTCACGCCGATAGAAAGCTTCCATCGTTTCCACTCCGTGCCGCGACGTGTGGGAAAAATGAACGGCAGCGGGGCGGCGAGGTGCGGGGCGATTTTGTGAAGGATGACTTTTTCGATGCTTGCTTCGCGCACCAAACCGATGCGGCCCTGCGCGAGGTAGCGAAGTCCGCCGTGCAACAGGCGGCTTGATCGGCTGCTGGTGCCGAAGGCGAAGTCGTTGCGGTCGAGCAGCAGGGTTCGCAGGCCGCGCATGGCCGCGTCGCGCGCGACGCCGGAGCCGACGATGCCGCCGCCGATGACGAGTACGTCGAGCGGCTGGCCGCCCGCCTGCAATTGCTGAAGGATTTGGGCGCGACCTTCTAACACTGGATCGGTTCCCTCGTCTTCGCAAGCTCCGTTCCAAGCTCGCCGACGTCGCTGACAATCAGATCCGGCGGCGGAGACGCCTGTTGCGCTTGCTCGGCGGTCGTCTCGCCGGTCAGGACGAGCACGCCGACCGCCCCGGCGGCCCGGGCCATCGCCATATCGGTGTAAATGCGATCGCCGACGACTGCGAGCTCGCGTGCTTGCACCCCGTGCCGCTGCATCACGCCGCGGAGCATGCGCGGGTCCGGCTTGCCGAGGACGATGTCCGGCTGACGGCCGGTGGCGCTGGCGAGCATCGCGCAGATCGCGGCGCAGTCCGGGAGCATCGTCGGCTCATCCGTCGGGCAGGTGCGATCGGGGTGCGTCGCGATGAACGGTTTTCCCTTGCTGATCCACCACGCGGCGCGGCAGACGCGATCGTAGGCAAGCGTCGTGTCAAAGCCGACGATGACCGCGTCCGGCTCGTCATCGGCCACGACGAATCCGTTCTCGGCGAACTCCTCGCGCAGCGGCGGCGTTCCCAGGACGAACAGTTTGCGAATTTCCGGGCGCTCCTCGCGCAGATAGGCGAGCGTGCAATGCGTCGAGCTGAAGATGTCGCTCGCCGTCGCCTCGATCCCGAGCGCGTTGAGCTTCTCGACATACTGCTTCGTGCTGCGCGATGAGTTATTCGTGAAAAACGTCCGACCGATGCCGAGCTTCGCGATGCGCGCAAGGAACGGCCGAGTGAACTCGAACAATCGCCCGCCGAGATAGAGCGTGCCGTCGAGGTCGAGAGCGAGGTGGCGGATGTTCATCAGCTTCTTGTGCAAGATCGCGCTCGCTTCGACAAAATGAAAAGCCCCACGGCGTGACCCGTGGGGCTTTCTCTTTATTCTCTAGCCCGTTGCTCACTTCAGACAGCAGATAAATTGTCCGCGGCGACGTGTGCCGCTAATCAAGACTATGTAACATCTGCCCAGCCTGTCAAGGAAACGCTTGAAACATGCGGGAAATCCGATCGCGCCGCACCTCGATGGCAAAGCGATCATTCCCTATCTCACCGAAGGCGTCGACCGTCACACTGACGTGATTGCGGCTGCGTCGCTGCTGATGATCGGCGGCGGCGAGCTGGCGGAGCTGCCGGCGCTGCTGGCGAAACTTCAGC
>JAXDMN010000184.1:0-7088 GCA_034666045.1 Phycisphaerales bacterium
CGGCGGCAGCGCCTTGCGGTTGACGCGCGGGGCCGCGGTTTTGTTGCGGGCGCTGCTGCTGCTGTCCGGCGCCGCCGCCGCCTTCGTCCGCGTAACCACCGCCGCCTGCTCCGCCGCCACCACCACCACCGCCGCCATCGCGGCCGCCGACGAATTGGAAGTTTTCGACGACCACGGTCAGCTTCGAGCGCTTTCCGCCGCCGTTTTTGTCTTCCCAGGAATCGAACTTGAGCCGGCCCTCGATGAAGATGGGCTTGCCCTTGGTCATGTATTGGTTGAGCACCTCGGCCTGCTTACCGAACGCGGTGATGTCGACGAACGTGACCTCCTCGCGGTCTTCGCCGGTGGCGGTGCGGAACTTGCGATTGCACGCGAGCCCGAACTCTGCGACGGCGGTCTGGGACGGCAGGTATTTAAGCTGCACGTCGCGCGTGAGGTTGCCCATGAGGAGCACTTTGTTGAACGAGGCCATGATGAGGCCCTTTCTTTGTGGAGGCGATGCGCTGCCATCGCCGGTCCGCGTCGGTGGCCCGAGGGAGGCGGAAATTGTCCGCCTCAATCAACTCGCTCGGAGCCGTGGATTTCCGTCCGCGGTCAGGGGCATTATATCGGCCGAGGCCGAATATGTACCTAACTGGGGGAACGGAAAATCCGAAATTCGAAGCACGAAATACGAAACAAATTCAAAATCCGAAAGAGGAAATGACCGAAACTTTTTCTTGTTTGGTCATTGCCGTTTGTTTCGGATTTCGTACTTCGGATTTTGTGCTTTCCTCTCCTAGTCCTTGTCGTATCCCGCGCCCGCTTCCGCTCCAGCCGGTGCGCCTTCTTCGCGGCGCGGCGGACGGTCGCGGTCGCTGCCGGGACGCATCGGACGGTTGAAGTCCGGGCGATCCCACGGCGCGCGTTCTTCGCGCGGCTGGATCGGCTGCGGCTCGACCGCTTCCATTTCCTTCTGGTTCAGGTGCGTCGCGTCGGTAATCAGCACGCGCAGGATCTCTTCGCTCAGGTTCACGTCGCGCTCGATCGCCGCGACTGACGGGCCCGGGCCTTTGTAGTAGGCGATGATGTACGTGCCGCGCTTCTGCCGCTTGATCTCGTACGACAGCTTGCGCTCATCCCACTTCTTGAGGTGCAGGATGGTTCCGCCGTGACGCTCGATGATGCCGCGCGCGAGGGCGGCCATGCCGTCGGCGTCGGTCGTGCCGGGAGGCGGGAAGAGGAACATCGCCTCGTACTGCTTCTGTCCCGGCTCCTTCGGAATCGTGGTCGCCGTCGCGGCGGCGGTCGCCTTGCGGCGCGTCGTCGCTTTCTTCTCGGCGGCCGGCTTCTTCTCTTTGTCTGCTGCTGTCTTTTTCTCTGCCATTGCGTTTGCTCCTAGCATGGGTTTGGTCAGCACTTGGTCTGACCGCTAGACCTTTGTTTCCGCGTTGAACTGGTTCATCGCGGTTGTGATTCCCTTATCGATCCAGATCACGATCGCGCCAGCGGCGCGGTCGAGCGCGGGATCGATCTGTTTCCGCTGGTCCGGCGTAAACCGGCCCAGCACGTAGTCTCTGCCTGGCACGAACTGCGGCGGGGCGTCGACGCCCAATCGCAGCCGCGCGTACTCGTTCGTTCCGAGCACGCGCTGGATGTCGCGGAGCCCGTTATGACCGCCGTCGCTCCCGCTCGGCCGGATGCGCAGCTTGCCGCACGGCAGGGCGAGGTCGTCCAGGACGATCATGATGTCCGCCGGCGTGAGCTGGTAAAAACTCATCGCCGCCTGCACGGCCTTGCCGCTCAGGTTCATGAACGTCGTCGGCTTGAGCAGCACGAGCCGCTCCGGCTCCCGATCGGCGCGGCTGACGACGCCGTCATAGGCGAGGCCGTCGAATTTCGACTTCGCCAGGCGATCGAATTCGCCCTTCGAAATCCATCCGAGCTTCTCGGCGACTCGATCGACGGCTTCGAAGCCGACGTTGTGCCGCGTTGCGACGTATTCGCGACCCGGATTGCCTAGACCGACGACGAGCTTCATGTCCGGCTCGCCGATTACTTCTTTTCTTTCGCATCGCCTTCGGCCGCGGCGGCCGCTTCGTCTTCGGCCTTCTTGCCGATGACTTCCGGTTCGCCTTCGGCGGCTTCGGCGGCGGGGGTGGCGGCGGCTTCATCTTCGATCACGCGCACCTGCACCACGACCAGGTCCTCGTCCTGCAACGCCTTGACGTTCGGCGGCAGCTTGAGGTCCTTGATCTTCACCACATCGTCGACCGCCATGTCGCTGACGTCGTGACGGATGACGTCAGGGATGTCGGTCACTTTGCAGCGCAGCTCGAGCTCGTTGACGATCTGCTGGAGCACGCCGCCGTCCTTCTCACCCTTGGGTTCGCCCTTGAGCTCGAGCGGGACGGTGATGTCGACTTCTTCATCCAGCGACACCCGGGCGAAGTCGACGTGCAGGACCTCGAGGCCGAGGTGGTCGTATTGCACTTCCTTTACCAGCACGGTCTCGTTCTTCCCTTCGAGCCCGAGCTCGAACAGGTGCGTGCCGTGGCTGAGGTGGTTGACGACTTCCTTCTTGGGCAGCGTGACGGGAACGACGGCTTCCTTGTGGCCGTAGATCACGCCCGGCAGCATGCCGGCGTCGCGGAGACGTTTGTTCGCGCGCGAGCCGAGCTCATTGCGGGGCTTCGCGGTGACTTGTGCAGTTTGGGCCATGTTTTTACTCCTCTTGTTTCCTCAATCGCAAATTGCAAATTGCAAATCTCTATCTGTCTCCCGGATCCCCCTTAAAGAGCGCGCTCACCGACTCATTGTGATGGATGCGGTGGATCGCATCGCCGATCAGCTCGGCCACGCTCAGCACGACCACCCGGTCCTTGATCGCCTCGGCGCGGGTGCCGATCGGGATCGTGTCCGTGATCGCCAGCTTCGTGAAGTCGCACTGCTGCAAGCGTTCCATCGCCGGCGGGGCGAAGATCGCGTGCGTGGCGGACATGTAGATGTCCTTCGCGCCGTGATCGCGGAGAATTTTACAGGCCTCAGTCACCGTGCCGGCGGTGGTGATCATGTCATCGACCATGAGCACGTTCTTGCCGTCGACGTCGCCGATGACGCGCTTCGCTTCGGTCTGGCTGCCACTCTTGCGGCGTTTGTCGATGATCGTGATCTCGCCGCCGAGCTGGTTCGCGTAAACCTGCGCGCGTTTCACATTGCCGACGTCGGGCGAGACGAACACGCGATTCGCGAGCTTGAGGCTCTTGAACCACTTGATCAGTACCGGCGACGCCGACAGGTGATCGACCGGGATGTCGAAAAATCCCTGCACCTGCGCCGCGTGCAGATCGACCGACACGACGCGATCGGCGCCGGCGCGCTCGATCAGGTTCGCGACCAGCTTGGCGGTGATCGGCGTGCGGCCTTCGTCTTTGCGATCTTGCCGGGCGTAGCCGAAATACGGGATGACGGCCGTCACGCGCTGGGCGCTGGCGCGTTTCAGGCAGTCGATCCAGATCATCAGCTCCATCAGATGAGCGTTCACCGGATGGGACGTAGGCTGAATGATGAAGCAGTCGCGGCCGCGGACGTCTTCGTCAACCTTCACGAGCAGCTCGCCGTCCGGGAACATTTCGGTCTGCCCGCGCCCGAGCGGAATCTCCAGGCGCTTGCAGATATCCGCCGCCAGCTTCGGATTGGCGCGGCCGGTGAAAACCTTCAGCTTGTCAGCGTCCGAGACTGCCATGTCAGCAACTCCCGCCCTGGCTGAGGATCGCGTTGTCGCCCGACACGTTGCCGGCGACGATGGCGCCTTCGCGCACGATGCTCTCGCGCGGCAAGCAGGCGAACGGCCCGATCGTGCAGTCTGAACCGATGCTCGAATCGCGCCCGATGAACGTGTGCGGCTGGATGACGGTGTCCGGCCCGATGTTGACGCCGGATTCGATGTACGTGTTCACCGGCGAAACGATCGTCACGCCATTCTCCAGCAGTTGCCGCTGGATGCGGTCCTGCATGACCGCGTCGGCCTCGGCGAGTTGCTGCCGCGTGTTCGGCGCGAGCACGTCTTCATATGTCGCCGCCTGCACTGCGACGACTTTCTTCCCGGCATTGCGGAGGATGCCGTACACGTCGGTGAGGTAGTACTCGCCCTTCTTGTTCGTTTCGTTCGAGAGCTTCGAGAGCGCGAAGATCAGCTCATCGACCTTCAGGCAGTAGTAGCTCGGGAAGACTTCCTTGATCTCGCGCTGCTCCGGCGTCGCGTCGATCTGCTCGACGATCTCGACGAACTCGTCCTTGTCGTCGCGCACGACTCGGCCGTAGCCGCTCGGATCTTCCAACACTGCCGTCGCCATGCTCGCGGCGGCTTTTTCGTCCTTGTGCACCCGCAGCAGCGTCTCAAGCACCTGTCCGCGAATGAGCGGCACATCGCCGGCGAGGAGAAACACGTCGCCGTGAAGCTGTTGCAGCTCCGGCACGCAGGCGCGTGCCGCGTGGCCGGTGCCGAGCTGCTCGGTCTGCTCGACGAAGTGAATCCGCTTGTCGCCGTCAAAGCAGGAGATCACTTCTTCTTTACCGTGTCCGACGACCACCAGCGCGCGGGTCACGCCTGCGTCGTAGCACGCCTGCAGGATGTAATGCAGCATCGGCTTGCCGCACACTTCGTGCAGCGCCTTCGGCCGCTTCGACTTCAGCCGAGTCGACTTGCCGGCGGCGAGGATGATGGCTGTGGTCGACATAACTCAAGCGGCAAAACTGGCCCACTAGGATTCGAACCTAGACTAGATGAACCAAAATCATCTGTGCTGCCATTACACCATGGGCCAAAAGCAAGACGATCTGCGGGGAGGCGGAAGAGGCACAAAGCCGGAGAGGACTCCGGAAACTGGTGTGACCCTTCGCCTACCCTTCCGGCACCACGACCGTCACCGGTCGGGCCGAACCTCTCGACGAAAGAGGGCGGCATGATAAGGCGAGGCGGGCGGGTGTCAAGATTTCGCCGCGCGCGAGCGGAACGCCGGGCCGCTTGCATCGAAAGCCTTGCAAATTATAGTCACGACGGGTGAAAAGGGGGCTTTGGATACCACGGAGGGTTTCCGATGCCATCACGACTTCTGGTTCTGACTCTGACGGCGATTCTCACACTCGGTTGTAGCATCGCCGAGGTCCCGTCCGGTGAGGCGACGCCCGCGCCGGCGCAAACCCCGACGGTCGCACGCGCGCCGGTTCCGCCGGCCGAACCGGAGATGAAAACGGCGGAGCCGGCTGCTTTCGCGACAACGCAAGCGACCGCCGCGCCGATGCTCGAGCTCAAGCCCGCCGCCGCGGCGCCGCGGGCTGTGGAAGTCGCCAGCACAAACGCCGCCGAAGCGTTCGATGCGCAGCTTCTCGCCCTGATCCGCAACCAACCGCCAGTCGATCCCGCCGCCGCCGGCGTTTCGGACGATGATCGCGCGCTGCTCCGCGGCGTGATCGATTCACTCACCCGCTTTCGCATGACGCTGCGCAGCGGCAGCGGGCTGCGGCAGTCGAAGGTCGCGCCGCTGCTCGAGCTGTCCGAGAAAATCCGCGCGGACATTCCGCTCTCGCTCCCGACCCTCGCGCTGTGCCGCTCGGTCCAGCAGTTCGGCATCTACGATCCGATCGAGCCGTCGCGATTCACCGTGGGGAAGGAGACGCCCGTCGTCGTTTACTGTGAGGTCGACCACTTTCGCTCGACGGCCGCGCCGGATGGGCGATGGGAGACGAAGCTGAGCTACGAAGCCGTGCTCTACAGCGACGGCCAAAGCGCTGTCCCGGTCATCAGCAAAAAGCCGGCGCAGATCGTCGACCGCTGCCGCAACCGCCGGCGGGATTTCTTCCTCGCCGACCGGATGACGATTCCCGCAAACCTTCCGGCCGGGAAGTATGTCTTGAAAGTCACCGTGATCGATCAATTGGCGAACCTCGTCGCGGAAAAGAGCCTGGCCGTGTCGATCGCGCCGTAACATCGAAAACCCCGGGACGCGCGCAGAATATCGGACCGTCGCAAACCCCCTTCATTCGTTTACTTCCCCGCGTCTTTGCGATAGACGTGGTGGAGTCGTACTTCGCACCGAAAGGTCCTTTGCATGCTCCGCCCGGGTCGTTGCCTCGTTCCCGTCCTCGTCCTCATCGTGGGCGGCGGTTGCGCCATTAAACGTCAGATTACGATCACGACCGCGCCGCCGGACGCGCAGATCAAGATCGACGGCATCGATCGCGGCCGGGCGCCGGTCACCGAAGAGTTCGTCTTCCAGAACAAGCAGCAGACGCACGTCGTGACCGCGTCGCGGCTCGGATATCGCGAGCAGCCTGTGCCCGTGAAGGCGGACCACAAGGGCGACAAGCTTCACATCGATCTCAAGCCGTTCACGGCGCGGGTGACGATCAACGTCGCGCCGGTTCCCGCGCGAATCTTCGTCGACGGGCGGCAGGTCGGCGCGGAGAGCGACAGCGTCACGCAGGAACTGGAGTTCACCGTCGACGCGCAGAACAAGTGGACCACGCACAAGATCGCCGCCGAACGCAAGGGCTTCGAGCGCGTCGAGCGCCTCGTCACCTGGCAGGAGAAAGAGCCGGTCTACAACCTCCGCCTCGAGCCGCAGAAGAAGGACCTCAACGTCACCACCAAGCCGCCCGGCGCGCAGGTTTTCCTCAATGGCGAATCACTCGGCACCAGCCCGGTCGCCGTGCAGGCGCGGGAATTTCCGGTCGATCTGACGACCGACGAAGCCGTGCCGCAGAAGCTCCGCGTCGTCAAGCCGGGATACGACCCGATCGAAATGAGCATCGGCTGGGACGAGGGCAAGGCCGACTATCACATCGACCTGGCGGCGAAGACAAAAACCGTCCGCTTCCTCACCGATCCGTCCGGCGCGGTCGTCACCATCGACGGCAAGCCGATCGAGAAGGACAAATCCGGCGCGCCGTCGATCACGCTCCAGTTCCCGCCGACGAATGAGAAGGGCGAGCTGAAAACCTACTCGGCCGTCATCGCGAAGAAGACCGCCGATTCGGAGTGGGAGCCGTCGAAGATGACGATCGGCTGGGATTCCGGGCGGCAGGATTATTCGGTGTCGCTGAAAGAG
>JAXDMN010000185.1:0-6211 GCA_034666045.1 Phycisphaerales bacterium
CACGTCGTTCGACGCGGAGGGAAACGTGACGTCGCGCACGCAGGCCGCCACGTTTAACCAACGCGTCGTGCGCGACTCGACCAGCGACGAGCTCGTGTTCGTCTACTCGCTGACCATTCCCGATGCAGACGGCCCCGTCGAGTCGATGCAGATCAGCGCCTCGAGCTTCACCGATTTCACCACCGACCTTCAGGGCGACTTCGGCGGCTCGCAGGCGATGCAGGCTTCGCGCACCGCCGATGGCGCGACGATCAGCGGCTCGGTCGCCGACGGCGTCGCCGGTCAGGGCGGCAGTTTCCTCTCCTTCACCGACGCCGATTCGTTCAACGCCGACGGCAGCGTCGTACTGCGGATCTCGAATGAGTTCGAGACGTTCGACGCGCAGGGAAGCTCGTTCGGCGCGACCGGCGTCGTCGCGGACCTGCTCACGCTGAGCGGGACGTTCCAGCCCTTCGCCGACGCCCCGCCGCCAAACGCGATCCCGCTCCCCGCCGCGGTTTGGCCGGGCGCAATCCTCCTCGGCGCGGTCGGCGCCAAGCTGCGCTGGTCGCGGCGGCGCGACGCATGAACTGCTCATACGGCCGCGATTAAAACCTGCGCTTTGTCATCCTGAGGTCTTCCGCGGAGGTCGTAGCCGCAGGAGGCGCAGTAGATCGGGGGGGAGTCGTCGGTGGTCGCGACGTCGGAGGTCACGAAGGTGAAGGATAGCGGAAGGCGCCCGCGAGGGATGTCAGGTGTGGAACGAAAGTCGCTCGCTCGCGTGGTCCCGGGTGGTCCCCCCGGGGGGTGAGACGCATCCTGCGCTCACCCCAGGGCTGGAATCATTTAGCCGCTCCGCTTGCGGAGCGCGTCGCGATTATTCCCGCAGCGCGTCAGAGTCGTTGGTTCTCGGTCAACTTCCGCGACGCGCGGGGTAAACCCCGCGGCTAAATTACAAATTACGAATCTCTCTCACTGCCACCGCGACGCGTCCGTGCGCTGCGGGGTTACAACCGGTCATGTGCTTGCGCTTGCGCAGTTACAAACGTACTGACGCGCACGCACACGATGACAACTACTACCGACCCAGATCATCGATCAAACGATCGATTGCCTTGTCGAGCTTCGCTTCGGTCTCGTACGTGCCGGCGTCGAGCTGGGCGCGGATGGCCGCGACCTTGTCGGCGCGGATGTCGCCGCCCGCTTTCAGCGTCGCCATCATCTGGCTGACCTGGCTGAGCTGGACCTTGTCGGTCAGCGGCAGCTGCTTGGGCGCGCCCGCCGGGATCGACTTGCTGACCGGCTGCGAGACGATTTTCTGCAGGGGAGTATTCGCTCCCACGCCGTTGATTCCGCTCATGATGCACCACCACTGGCTAAGGGGACTAACTTCTCTCTCGGCCGGCGACTCCATCGCCTGGCGCCCTCGACCCACCGGATCGATGGTGTTGATATCGGTGCCTTCACCGCTCCAACATGAACCGCACGGAACCCTACCATCGAAACTATAACTCACGCTTACAAATGGCTTTGTGCTTTTCGCATGGATCGGCCCGCTCCAAAAAATTATGGATTCCGAGCCGCTCAAGACCTCGAGTAGGCCATGCAGATTACCCAAACTATCTAAATTAACAACCCGAAACTGTCCCGCGATATGGCGAGAACCGTTTTATCGGTCAGTCCGCTTACCGGACTACAGGTTTTCCCTGAAGGATCGACTCGGCCATCAGCCGGGTCATCGTCGGGTTGCGGTAGACCAACGGCAGGAGGAACCGCAGGTTCTGTTGCGGCCCGCGCAGGTATTCGCCGAGCGTCGTCCCCCACTTCTGGCGGTAAGGTTGCAGCGCGTCCTGAAGGTGCGGCTCATGGATCGCCTCGCGCACGGCCTCGACCGCGAAGACGGCGCTCCAGCAGTTCGGATACAGATCTTCCAGGCACGCCGTATAGAAACCGCCCGCCGGGCCGAAGAGCAGCGTGCGGTTCGCGATGATCTCGCGCGACAGCGCGCCCGCCGCGGGGAACTCCAGCCATTCCATCTGGTCGAACTTCACCGCCGGCGCGTCCGCCTTCATCAATCCGTGCTTCTTCAACACGCCGATCCACTTCTCCATCAGCTTCTGCGGCGGATTCTTTTCGACGTCGTCGGCCGGCTGTTCGACCGCGAGCTGGATTTCGTCCACGCCCGGCAGCATCCACGCCCACGTCAGCTTCCCCGATAAATCGAGCGACATCGGGAGGATCGGCTTGTCGTCGAGCTGCGTCGTCCAGCGTTCGGTCCCGCGCAGGCGGATGAACGAATATCGCCGCATCACGTCGCGATGAAATTCGTCCGGCAGTCCGAGCGTTTTCCCCTGCTCGGCAGACACGTGCCCCGCGAGCAAAACCGCCTTGGGTTGCACGCTGTGCGCATCGACGGCGACCTCGAATCCCTTTTCGTGCACGCGATGGACGTTGAGCGTCTTCGGCGCGTGGCACTTCGTCCCCGCTTCTTTCGCCAGGGCGGCGAGTTGCTTGCGGATCTCGCTGTAGCACCCGATGTACGCCGTGATCGTCTTGCTCCGCCATTCGCCGCGTGTTTCGGCGTCTTCGGAGAGAAAAATCGCGCCGTAAACCGCGGTCAGCTCGAGCTTCTTCTTGAGCTTCTCCAGCGGCTTGTGCAGGGCGAATAACTGCGGGTTGACGATGACCAGCCGGTCGGGCGGCGTGTCGCCGGGAATCGTCGCGTGCGCGACGGTGACGCCCGGCTTCTCCAGGATGATGCATGCGGCAAGATAGGCGCAAGGATGTTGCCCGAGCACCAGGACATCAGGCTGCGAGTTCGATTTGGCCATACGCAACAAAAAGCCGGGTCCGCAATCCGTCAAAGCGCGCAACGACAGCGCAGGCGCAATACGAATCGGCTACCGCCCGATGGCGTCCGGCTCGTTACATGATAGCCTGATCCGCTGTCGGGGCGAAGATTGGAAGTTGACATGATTTCTTTCGCCGCCTTAATTTGCACACGTCTGTAGCAAGTCCAACCATTTTGCCGCCCTCAGGGCGAAGGAGATCGTATGAAGACGCTCGTAACGCTGGCCTTGGTGGCCATGATGGTGTCGGTGTTGAGCGGCTGCAAGGCGAGCGGGGAAGTCGACCCGCACGATTCCAGCTCGATCAGCCTCCCGCGCTAAATGAAGCGGGATGTTTCCACTGACAGTCGTTAGATCGAACTTTCTCTCGGAGATACGCACATGAAGACGATTTGCATGATGATGCTGGTGCTGGGCATGATTGTTGTCGCCGGCGTCGGCTGCAAGGTGAAGGGCGAAGTCGGCGATACCGCGACCACCGTCGCGCCGGCCCGCTAGTTCGCCGGTTCGCGCGCAAGCGCGAACACCACGCAAGCGAAGAATAGAGGATGGAGGATAGAGGATGGCGACACCTTCGCCATTCGCTCTCCTCCATCTTCGTTTTCGCCGTCCTCCATTTCCCGTCTCCCTTTTCGCCTTTCCTTTTCCATTTTCCATTTTCCATCCTCCCTCTCCGCGCTTGCCACTCCGCCGCGCGCCCGATAGCCTCACCCGCCTATGTCGCGCTGGCCGCACGCAGTGCTGTTCGATTTCGACGGCGTACTTTGCAATTCCGAGCCGCTTCACTTCTTCGCTTTCCAGGAAGTCCTCGCCGCCGAAAAGATCGAGCTGACCGAGGCGGAGTACTACAACGAGATGCTCGGCTTCGACGACAAGGGCGCGTTCAAGCACGTCTTCGCCATGAAGGGCCGCGAGCTCGATCCGAAAACGTTTTTGCGCGTGATGACGCGCAAGAGCGAGGTAATGATGGACCTCATCCGCCGGCGAAAATTCAAGCCGCTGCCCGGCGTGGAAGAATTCGTCCGCGGCCTGTGGCGGCATTGCCCGCTGGCCATCTGCTCCGGCGCGCTGCGCGAAGAGATCGAAGCGATGCTCGAGGGCCTCTCGCTGCGCGACTGCTTCAGCGTGATCGTCGCGGCGGAGGACGTCGAGGTCGGAAAACCGGATCCGCGCGGATATCTGTTGACGGCGACGCTGCTGTCGGAAAAGATTTCCCCGGCGAAGAAGCCGCTCAAGCCGGCCGATTGCCTGATCGTCGAAGATGCGCCGACGGTCATCCGCGAAGTAAAAAAAATCGGCTTCCCGACGCTGGCGGTGGCGACGAGCTACCCGCCGGAAAAACTCGCCGAAGCCGATTACGTCGTCGAATCGCTCCACCCGGAAGAAGTACGAAGAAAGGTGCCGGAATTGAAGGGGATTATCTGATCAGTTGAAGCGAACATTGTCATCCTGAGGTACCCCGAAGGATCTGGTCCCAATCGACGGGTGACGCAGATCCTTCGGAGTACCTCAGGATGACAAAACGCAGCGAGGAGGCAGGCGTGAAGGCAATCGCAGCAATTGCAGCGTTCGTGCTTGTGACGATATGCGCGTGGATGTCGACGCTCGCCGCCGATCCACACGCCGCCCCCGCGTCGCCGGAAACATCTCACGCGACGCCGGCGGAAACGCACACCTCTACGGCCGAATCGCACGCCACCCACCCCGAATCGCACAGCCCCGCCGCCAACGAGGCTGTCCTTCCGCCGCCCGGCATCCGCTGGCCGGCGATCATGATGATGATCGTCCTCGGCATGTTCCTCGCCGCCGCCGCCATCGGCTGGGCCGTGCGGATGAACATGCCGGAGGAAGTCCCGCAGTCACACAGCCACGACGAATCGCACGGCCACGGTCACGACGCCGCCATTCACGGTCACGCCACGGGCCTCGGCGGACATCACTAGCAGACAAAAACGGAGGTCGTCATGAGACACGCGTTGCGCTGGCTGACTGTCGCAATCATTCTCGCATGCGCCGTTTCGCCGGCCCATGCGGCCGCCGCGAACGAAATCGCCGTCGCGGCGGGAGATTCCATCCAGGAGGCGATCGACAAGGCGCCAGAGGGTGCGACGATCACACTCGCCGCGGGCGTATTTCCTCAAAGCGTCACGATCACCAAGCGTCTCACGCTCCAGGGCGCCGGATGGGAAAAAACCGTCGTCGGCGCCGAGAAGCAGGCGTCGCTGACGCAGAAAGACAAAGACGAATTCTTCGCCGCCCTCGAAGCGACCAGCAACAAGGAAGAACGCGCCCGCATCGCGATCGCTTTCGCCACCGGACAGGCGAAGCCGACGCTGGTCGTGAAGAACGCGAAAGACGTCGTCCTCCGCGGCATCAAGCTCCGCGGCCCGCCGAGCGGCAGCGCGGACGGCGGCCTGACCGCCGAATCGCTCCTCACCTTCGACAACGCCGCCGGCACGATCAGCGGGTGCGCCGTCGTCGGCCCGTTCATGAACGGCATCACCGTGCTGGGCGGATCGGACGTGAAGATCGAAAAATCGCTCGTCGCCGCGATGTGGGGCACCGGCGTCGCCGTCGCGCAGCGCGCGAAGCTGCACATGAGCGAAAGCGACATCCGTAACTGCTATCACCGCTGCGTGACGCTCAGCAGCGACGACGCGACGATCGAAAAGTGCCGCATCAGCGGCTCGGCCTGGCATGGCATCCGCTACGACCACTGCTCGCCGAAGATTCTCGGCAATCACATCTTCGCCAATGCGCGCAGCGGCATTTATGCCTCCGGCCGGAGCGCCGCCAGCGTGCGCGGCAACGTGTTTTGGAAGAACGAGATGGACGCGATGTCCTGCTGGTTCGACAACAGCGACACGGTCGAATCAAACACGATCGCCGGCAACCTGCGCGAGGGAATCAGCGTGCTCGGCGGATCGAAGACGAACCTGTCGCGCAACGTCTTCGTCGACAACCCGGTCGCCGTTTTGTGCAGCAAAATCGCCTCGCGCGGGCAGACGCCGCAGGACGCGCCGGTCGGCAATCCGACGATCGAGAAGAACTATTTCTTCCGGAATGCGAAAGACCACGTCATCACGGAGGCCGTGAGCCCGGCGCCTCCCGGGAATGAAACCACCGATCCGAAAGTCGGCGGCCCATCCGAAAATTTCGCCCTCGCCGCCGATTCTCCCGCGCGCAAAGCGAATGCCGGCGCGGCCGACCCGATCCCCTTCGCGAGCCCTTTCGCGATTCAGCCGGAAGAAAAATCGATCATCCCGGACTCCGAAACCCGCAACTATTCCAAATGGAAAAAACTCGCCGCGGCGCGGTGACGAGCCCACCCACAACATCGCCCACCCGTGCAATTGTCATCCTGAGGCACTCCGAAGGATCTG